>NZ_JBEYHA010000006.1:0-171389 GCF_040635075.1 Nocardiopsis sp. NPDC007018 | reverse complement strand
CATGATGGGGGTGTCGACCCTGCTCTACCACCTGATGATCCGGCGGTGGTGACGGACGGGGGCCACCGTCGGCGGCTGCCCGGCCCGCACCCCGGGCCCGTCCAGGCGCGCGCGTGCGCCGGGACCCCTCCCTCACCTTCGCGGGGCACACCCCCGCCCGCTCGTCCGGGCCCCGCCAGACTTCTCTGGAGACCGTCTTGAGGTCACTGATCCCCCTGTGCTCGGCGGGACTGCTGCTCGCCCTGACCGCCTGCTCCACCGCCGACGACGCCGACGACTACTCGTCCGTTCCGCTGACCATCTGGGCCGACGAGGAGCGGGCCCAGGCCATGCGGACCTTCGCCGAGGCCTTCGCCCGGGACGCCAACCGGCAGGTGGAGGTGATCGTGGTGGACCACGAGGAGCTGCGTTCGAGCTTCCTGAGCGCGCACTCCACCGGTCTGGGCCCGGACCTGCTCGTGGGTCCGCACGACTGGACGGGCGAGCTGGCGTCGGCGGAGTCGATCGTCCCGGTGGGGTTGTCGGCCGACGACGCGGACCTGTTCTCGCCGGGCGCCCTGGACGCGGTGACCTACGACGGCCGGGTGTACGGGGTGCCCTACGCCACCGAGAACCTCGCGCTCTTCCGTAACACGGACCTGGTCCCGGAGGCGCCCGCCTCGCTGGAGGCACTGGTGGAGACCGGTACGGACCTGGTGGATTCGGGCGCGGTGGACCGCGCCCTGAGCCTCCAGGTGGGCGAGGAGGGGGACGCCTACCACATCCACCCGTTCTTCACGTCGGCCGGCGGCTACCTGTTCGGCGAGAACGCCTCGGGCGATCCCGACCCCACGGACCTGGGGGTGGCGGCACCGGAGTCGGTGGCGGCCTTCGAGCGGCTGGCGGAGCTCGGGGAGGAGGGTTCGGGGGTCCTGGACCGTGCCGTCGACTCGTCCAACGCCACCGAGGCGTTCACCTCGGGCCAGGCTCCGTTCCTGGTCAGCGGCCCGTGGAGCATCGCACCCACGCAGGAGGCGGGGGTACCTTTCGCGGTGGACCCGGTACCGGCGTTCGCCGAGGGGGACCCGGCGCGGCCACTCATCGGCGTGCAGGCCTTCTTCGTGGCCTCGGGGGCCAGCGACCCGGAGCTGTCGGAGAACCTGGCACGCACTTTCCTGGAGGACCCGGAGCTGTCGGTGATCCTGCACGAGGCCGACCCGCGCGTGCCCGCGCTCGACGCGGCGCTGGAGATGGTCTCCGACCAGGACCCGAACCTCGCGGCGTTCCAGCGCGCGGGCGAGGGCGGCCTCCCGATGCCCGCGATCCCGGAGATGGAGGCGGTATGGAGCCCGTTCTCACAGGCCAGCGCCGACATCATCGCCGGACGTGAGCCGTCCGAGGCCCTGGCCGAGGCGGAGCGGCTCATCCTGGAGGGTTTCGGTCCGTAGCGCCCTTGGGCCCACGGCGAGCGGGGCGACACGTTCCGTGCGGGGAGACCCGATCTGTTTCCGGGGTGTTTCCACATCTTTATCCACAGCGCCTGCAAAGACTTTCAAAGCCTGCAAGTTATTGCTAACGTCACATCACCACGCATGCCCGCAACGGCTCCGGTCCCCCCGGTGAACCGTATGCACCCCACCTCAGTCCTCCCGGAAGGAAGACACCATGAGATCCCGTAGCGCTTCGGCGGTCGCCGGTATGGCCGCGATCGCCCTGATGGCGACCGCGTGCGGCGGCGACGGTTCGGACGGGGGCGGCGACGACGCCGCCGAGGGCACCCTCGTCATCTGGTCCGACCCCGAGCGCGCCGACGCCATCCAGGGCGCGGCAGCCGAGTTCGCCGAGGCCAACGGCATCACGGTGGACGTCCAGGGCCTGGCCTTCGACGACATCCAGGGCGACCTCCTCAACGCCCACCAGGCGGGCAACGCCCCCGACATCTTCATCGGGGCGCACGACTGGACCGGCAACCTGGTCCGCAACGGCGCCGTCTCCCCCGTCGAGCTCACCGGTGACCAGGAGGGCGGCCTGGACGAGACCGCCGTCGAGGCGCTCACCTACGACGGCCAGCTCTTCGGCGTCCCGTACTCGCAGGAGAACATCTTCCTGCTGCGCAACACCGACCTGGCTCCCGACGCCCCCGAGACCTTCGAGGAACTCGTCGAGGTCGGCACCGAGCTCAAGGACGCCGGGGACACCAGCGAGGTCCTGGCCATGGCGATCGGGCAGGAGGGCGAGCCCTTCCGCATGAACGCCCTGTTCACCTCCGCGGGCGGCTACCTGTTCGGGCAGGACGACACCGGCACCTGGGACCCCTCCGACCTCGGCGTGGGTTCGGACGAGTCCATCGCCGCGATGGAACGGATCGCCGAGTTCGGCGAGGGCGGCGAAGGCGTGCTGCGCCGCTCCATCGACACCGAGAACGACGCCAACCTCTTCTACGAGGAGGAAGCGCCCTTCTTCATCGCCGGTCCGTGGAACATCGGTGACGCCAACGAGGCGGGCATCGACTTCGAGATCAGCCCCATCCCCGGCTTCGAGGGCGAGGCGCCGGCCAGCCCCTACATCGGCTACCACGCCTTCTTCGTCACCGAGGGCAGCGCCAACAGCGCCCTCGCCCAGGAGTTCGTGACCAACTACGTCACCGCCAGCGACTTCGTCCTCAGCCTCTACGAGGCCGACCCGCGCACCCCCGTGCAGGCCGAGGCCCTGGAGTCCGTCTCCGCCGACGACCCCACCATCGCCGCCATCGCCGAGGCCGGTGCCGACGGCATGCCGATGCCGTCCATCCCCGAGATGGGCGAGACCTGGGACCCGCTGGGCCAGGCCCAGGCCCAGGCCATCGCGGGCGGGGACGTGCGTGAGGCCATGGAGGCCGCCCACGACACCATCGCCGAGCAGATCGGCGGGTAGAGGTGGCCGCTTCCAGCCACGACAGCGCGGGCGCCCCCTCCCGGGCGCCCGCCCGTCCGCCGCTGCCCGGCGGGCGCTTCGCCGCCAGGGGGTCGACCGTCGGCCAGCTCGTCAAGATCGCCCTGCTCAGCGTGTTCACCGCCTTCGGCGTGTGGGCGGCCCTGCCCCTGTACGTGGCGGGCAACTGGTGGGGCATCGCCCTGGTCGCCGCGGTGGTCGGCCTGGTCTACTACGTCTACCTGTCTAAGCGCACCGTCCCGGCCAAGTACCTGGTCCCGGGCGTGGTGTTCCTGTTGGCGTTCCAGATCCTGCCGGTGCTCTACACGATGAGCACCTCCGTGACCAACCTCAGCGACGGACACCGGGGCGACAAGGCACGGGCGATCTCGGCCATCGAGGCGTTCTCGGTGACCCGCGACCCCGACTCCCCCGAGTACGTGCTCACCGTCGCCACCACGGGCGACCCCGACACCGGTGAGCTGGCGTTCCTGCTCACCGACGCCGAGGGTCACACCTACGTGGGCACCGAGGACGGTCTGGGCGACCTCGGCGGCGCCGACGTCGACGCGGCGGGGAAGGTGACCGACGCGTTCGGGTACACGATTCTCACCCCCGCCGAGGTGAACGCGCGCAGCGACGAGCTCCAGGAGTTCGCGGTTCCCACCGGCGACGGTTCGGGAATCCGTTCCAGCGGGCTGTCCAGCGCGTTCGAGGGCGGCGCGGTCCGCGTCTACGACCAGGACTGCGACTGCGTCACCGACTCCGAGACCGGCCAGGTCTACACCGCCGACAACGAACGCGGCGCCTTCTACAACGAGGACGGACAGCGGCTGGCGCAGGGCTGGCAGGTCAACGTGGGCCTCGACAACTTCGCCCGCTTCCTGTTCAACCCGACCTTCGCCGGTTCGTTCTTCGGCATCCTGCTGTGGAACCTGGTGTTCGCGGTGGCCGTCACCGGGCTCGTGTTCGTGGTGGGCCTGGGGATCGCCCTGACCCTGCACGTGCCGCGCATGCGCGGACGGGTGCTCTACCGCGTGCTGGTGATCCTGCCCTACGCGATGAGCTCGCTGGCCATGTACCTGCTGTGGCGGGACATGTTCAACACCGACTTCGGCCTGTTCAACCGGATGCTCGGGCTCCAGGTCGACTGGCTGGGCGACGTGTGGACCGCCAGGGCCGCCGTCATCCTCGCCAACGTGTGGCTGGGCTACCCGTACATGTTCCTGGTGGCCACCGGTGCGCTACAGGCCATCCCGCGCGAGCTGGGGCAGGCGGCGCAGATCGACGGCGCGGGCCCCTGGCAGGCCTTCCGGCACGTCACCCTGCCGTTGCTGATGGTCGCCATGACCCCGATCCTCATCGCCACGTTCGCTTTCAACTTCAACAACTTCAACGCGGTGTGGCTGATCACCAGGGGCGGACCGTTCTCGCCGGACAACCCGACGGCGGGCGGCACGGACCTGCTCATCACCTACACCTACCGGCTCGCCTTCAACGAGGCCACGGCCCAGTACGGGTACGCGGCGGCGCTCTCGGTGATGATCTTCCTGATCGTCTCCGTGATCTCCGTGGTCAGCCTCGGTCGGAGCAAGGCCCTCAAGGAGGTGGACCGATGACGGTCGGTGTGACCGAAGCGGCGCGCGCGACCCACACCCGGAGCGCGGGGACCCGGTTCGCCCTGTGGGCGCGCCGCCTGGGATGGCGGCACGCGGTCATGGTGGTGGTCGTGGCCTTCGCGATCTTTCCGGTGCTGTTCGTGGTCTCGGCCGCGCTCAACCCCCTGGGCACCCTGAGCAGCGCGCAGCTGTGGCCGACCGGGGCGAGCCTGGCCAACGCGCAGGACCTGTTCCGGAACACGCCGTTCACCACCTGGTACGCGAACTCGCTGTTCTTCGCGCTCACCAACGCCGCGGTGACGGTGCTGCTCTCGGCCCTGGCCGCCTACACCTTCAGCCGGATGCGGTTCAAGGGACGCCGGGTGGGCCTGATCGGCCTGCTCATCATCCAGATGTTCCCGCAGTTCCTGGCGATCGTGGCCATCTACCTGATGTTCTCCACCATCGGCGAGCTCTACCCCGCGATCGGCTTCGACACCCGGTGGGGTCTGCTGCTCGTGTACCTGGGCGGCGCACTGAGCATCAACACGTGGCTCATGAAGGGCTTCTTCGACACGGTGCCCAAGGAGCTGGACGAGTCGGCGCAGATCGACGGAGCCACCCACGCGCAGGTGTTCTTCCGGATCATGCTGCCGCTGGTGACCCCGGTGCTGGCGATCGTGGCACTGCTGGTGTTCATCTCCACCATCAACGAGTTCCTCATGGCCAGCGTGTTCCTGCGGGACACCGACGCCAAGACGCTGGGCCTGGGCCTCTACCAACTGGTCGCCTCACAGCGCAACGCCAACTTCGGCATGTTCGCCGTGGGGGCGCTGATGCTGTCCCTGCCCACGCTGATCGTGTTCTGGTTCCTCCAGCGCTACATCAGCGAGGGCCTGACCGCGGGCGCCGTCAAGGGGTAGGACGGTCCGCCCGGCGGACACCGCGTGTGCGGTCGCACGGCACACGACAGGAGGGGCGCTCCCTGACGGGGGCGCCCCTCCTTCGTCGGGTCACGGCCCGGTCGGCGTTCGTACCGACCGGGGCCGCCCCCTACTTCTTCTTCTTGTCCTCGGCGACGCTGGAGTCGGTGGACAGCGCCGAGATGAAGGCCTCCTGGGGCACCTCGACCCGGCCGACCATCTTCATCCGCTTCTTGCCCTCCTTCTGCTTCTCCAGCAGCTTGCGCTTACGGCTGATGTCGCCGCCGTAGCACTTGGAGAGCACGTCCTTGCGGATGGCGCGGATGTTCTCGCGGGCGATGACCCGGGCGCCGATGGCGGCCTGGACCGGCACCTCGAACTGCTGCCTCGGGATGAGCTCGCGCAGCTTCTTCGTCATCTCGACGCCGTAGGCGTACGCCTTCTCCTTGTGGACGATCGCGGAGAACGCGTCCACGGGCTCGCCCTGGAGGAGGATGTCCACCTTGACCAGGTCGGCCCGCTGCTCGCCGATGGGCTCGTAGTCCAGGGAGGCGTACCCCTTGGTACGGGACTTGAGGGCGTCGAAGAAGTCGAAGACGATCTCGGCCATGGGGAGCGTGTACCGCATCTCCACGCGGTCCTCGGACAGGTAGTCCATGCCCTGGAGCTCGCCGCGGCGGTCCTGGCACAGCTCCATGATCTGGCCGATGTGGTCCGAGGGGCTCAGGACCGTGGCCTTGACCATCGGCTCGTAGATGCCGTCGACCTTGCCCGTGGGGAACTCGCTGGGGTTGGTCACCACGTGCTCGGCGCCGTCCTCCATCTCCACCCGGTAGATCACGTTGGGCGCGGTGGAGATGAGGTCGAGGTTGAACTCGCGCTCCAGGCGGGCCCGGGTGATCTCCAGGTGCAGCAGGCCGAGGAAGCCGCAGCGGAAGCCGAAGCCCAGCGCGGCGGAGGTCTCCGGCTCGAAGGCCAGGGCCGCGTCGTTGAGCTGGAGCTTCTCCAGGGCGTCGCGCAGCACCGGGTAGTCGGTGCCCTCGATCGGGTACAGGCCCGAGAACACCATGGGCTTGGGTTCCTGGTACCCGCCGAGCATCTCCGTGGCGGGCTTGGCCAGGGAGGTGATGGTGTCACCCACCTTGGACTGGCGCACGTCCTTCACACCGGTGATGATGTAGCCGACCTCGCCCACGCCCAGGCCCGCGCTCTTGGTGGGCTCGGGCGAGCTGACGCCGATCTCCAGGATCTCGTGGGAGGCCTTGGTGGACATCATCTGGATGCGCTCGCGTGGGCTGAGGTAGCCGTCCACGACCCGCACGTAGGTGACCACGCCGCGGTAGGTGTCGTAGACCGAGTCGAAGATCATCGCGCGGGCCGGGGCGTCGGCCACGCCGACCGGCGCCGGGATCTGGTTGACGATCTCGTTGAGCAGGTCCTCGACGCCCTCGCCGGTCTTGGCGCTGACCTTGAGCACGTCGGAGGCCTCGCAGCCGATGATCCCGGCCAGCTCCTCAGCGTACTTCTCGGGCTGCGCGGCGGGCAGGTCGATCTTGTTCAGGACCGGGATGATCGTGAGGTCGTTCTCCAGCGCCATGTAGAGGTTGGCGAGGGTCTGGGCCTCGATGCCCTGCGCGGCGTCGACGAGCAGGATCGCGCCCTCACAGGCGGCCAGGGAGCGCGACACCTCGTAGGTGAAGTCGACGTGGCCCGGGGTGTCGATGAGGTCGAGCGTGTAGGTCTGGTCGTCCACCGCGGTGAACGGGATGCGCACGGCCTGCGACTTGATGGTGATGCCGCGCTCGCGCTCGATGTCCATGCGGTCCAGGTACTGGGCGCGCATCTGACGGTCCTCGACGACGCCGGTGATCTGGAGCATCCGGTCGGCCAGCGTCGACTTGCCATGGTCGATGTGCGCGATGATGCAGAAGTTGCGGATCAGCGCGGGATCGGTCCAGTTCGGCTGTGCCACCGTGCTCCGTTCACAGGGTTGGGTGTGGGTCGTCGTGCGCCCGGGGAGGCGCCGCCCCGCCGGGCTCTCGGTGATGGGAGGACCATCCGGCCACGGCATCGTCCATCATCCCACGGCGCCGAGACCGTCCTCACCGGATACGTCCGGTGGGGATACGGCAGTATGGGCGCGAGCGCGGGACCTGGGACCAGATTATGCGACCCGGGACCGGGAACGGGCGACGCGGGTGCCGAGCGACGAGGGCGCCGGACGAGAGCGGGTGGCGCAGGGTGAAGTGGCTTCTGAAGCGGTTGCTGGCCGGTGTGGCGGCGGTCCTGGTCGTGGTGGTGGGCGCGGGAGCGCTGCTGGTCTACCAGTTCGCGGGGTCTCCGGAGGAGTGGGCCGCCTCCCAGGGGGCGGACGCGGCCTGGGTGGGCTCGTGGGAGGACACCCGGTCGCTGGAGGGGCTGCTCGACACCGGGTCCGTGAGCACCCTGTACGTGTACGCGGGCGAGGTGGACGCGGCCGGCGGGGTGGAACGCACGCCCGACACGGCCGCGCTGCTGTCCTGGCTGGACGCGAACTTCCCCGACGTGGAGGCCCTCGCCTGGCTGCGGCACGTGGAGTCGGGGTCCTCCCTCATCAGGGACCGGTTCGACTCCGCCGCTCGTGAGGCCCTGGCCCCGGCCGTCGCCGAGGTGGGCGCGGACGGGTTCGACGGGGTGCACCTGGAGGTGCGTCCGGTGACGGTGAACGACCCGTCCCTGCCCGCGCTCGTGGAACTGGTGCGCGAGGAGCTGGACGAGGACTCCGTGCTGTCCGTGCAGGCCCACCACGTGGAGCTGGTGCCGGGCGGCCGGGTGCCATCCTTCGTCGCGGGCGGTGAGGAGAAGTACTGGTCCAAGGGCTACCTGGACCGGGTGACGGAGCACGCCGACCAGGTGGTGCTGCCCGGGGTGGGCGCGAACATGCCCTCGGCCGGGCTGTACGGCGGCTTCATGGTGCGCCAGGTGACCGAGGCGGTGACGGCGCTGCGCACGCGCGAGGACGTCACCGTACGGTTCGGGGTGCCGACCTACACCAGCCGGACGTGGGGCCCGGCGACCGGGAACGAGACCGCGCTGACCGCGCTCGCCGCCGTGCGACTGGGGATGTCGCGTGTGGAGGAGGTTCCCGAGACCATGACCCTGGGGGTTTCCCTGTACCTGGTGGACGAGGCCGAGGAGGGCGACCTGACCGCCTACCGGACGGCGTGGCTGTCCCCGGTGGACCGGGAGTGAGGCCGTGTGGTGACCGGGCCCACGGGCCCGAAGGCGCGGGTCGTCCCCCCGGGGTCCCGAGTGGTCCGCCCGGTGCGGCATACTGAGAAGTCCGTGTCTCGGACTTCCACGTTCGAATTTGAGCCCTGTGGACTCACACACACCCTGCGTCGGCGCCCACGCAGGCCTCTCATGGAACGGCTGCCCATGGGATGAGCCGCCTGTTCGACCGACGCGAAGATCACAGTAACTGGAGCACGTTTTCGCATGGCGAACATCAAGTCGCAGAAGAAGCGCATTCGGCAGAACGAGAAGGCTCGTGTCCGCAACCAGGCGGTGCGCTCTTCCCTGAAGACGGCCGTTCGGAAGTTCCGCGAAGCTGCCGAGGCCGGGAACGTCGAGCAGGCCACCGTCGCGCAGCGTGACGCCGCTCGCGCCCTGGACAAGGCCAGCAGCAAGGGCGTCATCCACAAGAACCAGGCCGCGAACCGCAAGAGCGCGATCGCCAAGCGCCTGCACGACCTGCAGTCCGCCTAGGACCCAGGTACACGGCTTCTGAGGGGCCCGGTCCGTGGGACCGGGCCCTTCGCCGTGCCCGGGGGAGGCCCGCGGCCCGGTTGTCCACAGGCGGGGATCGCCCGGTGACAGACGGTCCCGACCTGCCTAGCGTTGAACCATGGCCCCTTCGCGCCGGTCACGGCGTACTCCCGCCCCGCCCGACCCCGAGGAACGGCTGCGCACGCTCGGCCTGGACTCCGTTCCCGGCCCGGTGGACCCGGGCGGCCGGTCGTGGTCGCCCTCCGATCCCGTGGCCGCCCTGCCCCGGCCGCCCTACGCGGTCGGCGCGGACGGGGAACCCCCGCCCTCCCGGGCTGCCGGTCACGATCCGGGGCCGCACCGGCGTTCCCCGTCCCCGCCGGGCCCGTTGTGGGAGGGGTGGTCCGGGGCGGCCCCGGACACCGGGGAGGACGATCCGGCGTCCGCGTCCACCGTTCCGACCTCCCCGGCCGGGGCACCGGACGGTGCGAGGGCCCCCTCCCCCGCCTCGCGGGGCGGACCTCCCGGGCGGGTGAGCGGTCCCGGGGCTCCGGCGGCGCGGAGCTCTCACGACGGCGCGCGCCCGAGTGGCCGCGACGGCTCGACCGGGCGCCCCCGGCTCCCGACCCACGGCCGGAACGGGTCCCCCACCGAGCCCGAGCCCGGCTCCGCGCGCACTGGCCACGACGACACCGACCACGTCCGCCAGAAGCGCGGGGGGCCGCCCGGGCCCACCGAGCCGGAGCCGGTCCGGCCGCCCTCCGGGTACACGGAGCTGGCGCCCGAGTCTGCCGTCTCCGCCCTGGAGCGCGTCGCCGCCAGCTGGGGCTCGCGGACGGCGTTGTCCCGGCGCGCCGTGGCGGCCCTGGCGGTGCTGTGCGCGCTCGCCGTGGTGAGCGCCCTCCTGTTCCTGCGGGAGCGGCCCGCCGAGGTGACCGTGTCCGCGCCGGAGGGCGGGGGCGCGCCCGCCGGGGGCTCGGCTCCGCCCTCGCCCGCCGACGGCGCGGAGGCCGTGCCCGTGCCCGACGGAGAGGCCGTGCCCGAGGGCGACGTGGTGGTGCACGTGGGCGGCGAGGTGGCCGAGCCCGGCCTGTACACGATGCCCGGGGGGTCGCGTGTGGCCGACGCCGTCGAGGAGGCGGGCGGTGCGCTGCCCGACGCCGACCTGGACCTGGTCAACCTGGCCCGGCCGCTGACCGACGGGGAACGCGTCCTCGTGGGCGTCCCGCCGCCGGAGGGCGAGGCGCAGGCCGGTGTCGGGGGCGGCCCGGCACCGGTCGACCTCAACCGTGCCGACCAGTCCGCCCTGGAGACCCTGCCCGGGATCGGCGAGAAGAAGGCACGGCAGATCCTCGCCCACCGCGAGGCCCTCGGCGGCTCCTTCGGCAGCGTCGAGGACCTGTTGGGGGTCGACGGCATCGCGGAGAAGACCTTCCGCACCCTCGAACCCCACGTGACGGTGGGGTGAGCGCCGTGGCCAGCTGGCTGGGGACCGACGCCCACGGCATGGACCGTCCGCGCGATCTGCGGCTGCTCCTGCCCGCCGTCGCCGCCTGGCTGGCGGCGCTCGGCGCCCTGGCCCTGCCTCCGTGGCTGTCCTGGCTCCTGGCGGGGGTGCTGGGCTGCGCGGCCCTGGCCGCGCTCACGGTGACCCGTCCCGCCTTGGAGGCCCCGGTGCTGGCGGTGGTCGCCGCACTGGCCTGCGCGGCGACGGTGGCGGCCGTGACCGGTACCCACGTGCACCGGACGGCGTCCAGCGCCGCCGTGGCGGCGGTGGAACACGACGGTGAGACGACCTTCCGAGCGGTGGTCTCCACCGACCCCCGCGCCCGGGCGGGGATGCCGCGCCCCGGCCGCGCCGCATGGGTGGTGCCGGCGCGTACCGCGTGGGTGCGGGTGGAGGGGGCGGAGCGGGCGTCGCGGGCCCCGGTGGTGGTGCTGGCCTCCGGCCCCGGCTGGTCGGAGCTGTTGCCCGGTCAGTCCTTCGAGGCCCGGGGCTCGTTCCTGGCCACGGACGCCGACCCGTTGACGGCCTCGCTGGTCCTCGTGCGCGGTCCCCCTGAGCGGGTGGAGCCGCCCGGAGGGCTCCAGGCGTTTGCGGGCGGGGTCCGGTCCGGTCTGCGGGAGGCCTCCTCGGGGCTGCCCCAACCGGAGCGGGGGCTGCTCCCGGCACTGATCGTCGGCGACGTGTCGTCGTTGCCGGAACGGACCGCCGAGGACTTCCGCGCCACCGGGATGACCCACCTGCTGACGGTGAGCGGCGCCAACCTCGCGATCCTGACCGGGTTCGTGCTGGGGCTGGTGCGGTGGGCGCGGGCTCCCGCCTGGTGCGCCGTGCTGGGCGGGGCCCTGATGATCTGGGTGTTCGTCCTGGTCTGCCGCCCGGAACCCAGCGTGGTGCGGGCGGCGTTCATGGGGTCGTTGGGCCTGTGGGCGCTCGCCGCGGGGCGGGAGCACGCCGGGTTGCGGGCCCTGTGCGTCACGGTGGTGGGGGTGCTGTTCGTGGCGCCGGGACTGGCCGCTTCCTACGGGTTCGCGCTGTCGGTGCTGGCCACGGCGGGCATCCTGCTGCTCGTACCGGGGTGGACCCGGGTGTGGTCGGCGCGCTGGCCCCGCCCGGTCGCCGAGGCCCTGGCGGTCGCGGTGGCGGCCCAGGTGGCGGTGGCCCCGGTGCTGGTGCTGCTGTCCGGTGAGGTGTCGTGGGTGGCGGTCCCGGCCAACGTCCTGGCCGCGCCGGTGGTGGCGGTGGTGACGGTGGCGGGTTCGGCGTTGACCGCGCTGGCCTCGGTGTGGCCCGGCGCCGCCGCGTTCCTGGCGCCCCTGCCCGGATGGGGGGTGTCCTGGATCGCCCTGGTGGCGCGGGTCGGGGCGGGCGTCCCGTTCGGCGCCCTGCCCTGGCGGTCGGACGTGGCGGGTGCCCTGGTGCTGGCCGTGGTGCTGTCGGTGTTCCTGGTGACCCGCGGCCTGGTCCGCAGGGTGCTCGCCGCCGGGGCCGTGGCGGTGCTGGTCCTGGGTTTGGCGGCCCGCTGCGTACCGGGCGGGTGGCCTCCGCCGGGGTGGGCCCTGGTCGCCTGCGACGTGGGCCAGGGTGACGCGTTCGTGCTGTCGGCGGGGCGCGGGGAGGCGGTGGTCTTCGACACGGGGGACGACCCGGACCTGGTGGACGCCTGCCTGGGGCGCCTGGGAGTGCGCGGGGTCGCGCTGCTGGTCCTGAGCCACGACCACGCCGACCACGTCGACGGCGTACCCGGGGTGCTGCGGCACCGGAGGGTCGCGGTCGCGCTGGCCCCGCCGGGGTTCGGTCAGGGCGCGGTGGGGCGGCTGCTGGAGGAGGAGGGGGTGCGACTGGAGGAGGGCGAGCGGGGGCGACGGTACCGCGCGGGTCCGTGGCTACTACGGGTGCTCTGGCCCACCAGCGGGTTCGTGGGTTCGGTGAACGACTCCTCACTGGTGGTGCGCGCGGACGGACCGCACATGTCGGTGCTGTTCACCGGGGACGTCGAGGAGCAGGGCCAGGAGGCCCTGCTGCGCGAGCCGGAACCGGAGCTGTTGTCGGTGACCGTGCTGACCACGCCCCACCACGGGGCGAACACGCAGTCCACGGCCTTCCTGACCGCCACCGGCGCGACGGTGGCGGTCACCTCGGCGGGCAGGGGGAACGCCTACGGACACCCGACCCCGTTCACGGTGGGTGTGCTGGAGGGGGTGGTGCGGGCGCACGCGCGGACCGACCTCGACGGCGACGTCGCCGTCCTGGGCGACCCGGTGCGGGTGGCCGTCCGGGGTCCGGGGCCCGATCCGTAGCGTCTGGGAGCGGGCCCCGCCGGGTCGGGCGGCCGCGGCGGGGGTGATCGGGCACCGGTTGGTCGGCGGGGCGTGGCATCCTCGTTGTATGCCTGCACCCGCCCTCATCACGCTCATCGTCGGCGACGAGGAGCTCCTCGTCGACCGGGCCGTGGCCGCCGTCGTCGCCTCGGCCCGCGAGGAGGACCCCGAGGTGGACGTCCACGACCTCGTGCCCTCCCAGGTCGGCCCGACCACCCTGGTGGAGGTCACCTCCCCCTCGCTCTTCGGCGACCGCCGGGTGGTGGTGATCCGCTCTTCCCAGGACCTGGTCAAGGACCTCGCGGCAACCGTCACGGACTACCTCCGTGCCCCCGCCGACGACGTGTTCATGGTGCTCACCCACGCGGGCGGGGCCAAGGGCAAGGCACTGCTCCAGGCCGCGGTGAAGGCGGGGGCCCTGAGGGTGGACTGCAAGGGGCCCACGAAGGGGCCCGAGCGGGTCGCCTTCGTCAAGGGCGAGTTCTCCTCCGCAGGTCGGCAGATCACCTCCGACGCCGCCCAGGCACTGGTGGACGCCGTCGGTACCGAGCTGCGCGAGATCGCCGCCGCCTGCACCCAGTTGATCGCCGACACCCAGGGCCGGGTGGACGCGGCGGCGGTGGCCCGCTACCACTCCGGCAAGGCGGAGGCCTCCGGATTCAGCGTCGCCGACCGGGCCGTGGAGGGGCGTCTGGCCGAGGCCCTGGAACAGCTGCGGTGGTCGCTCGCGGTGGGTACCGCACCGGTGCTCATCAACAGCGCGCTGGCCGGGGCGGTACGCGGGATCGCGGTGGCCGCCCAGCCGCCGCGCGGCATGAACGAGGCCGAACTGGCCAAACGGGCCAAGGTGCCCCCGTGGAAGCTGCGGACCCTGCGCCAGCAGGCCCGGGGATGGAGCGCGGCCGGGGTGACCCGGGCCATGGCGGTCATCGCGGAGACCGACGCGCTGATCAAGGGCGCCGGACGCGACCCCGAGTACGCGCTGGAGCGCGCGGTGATCGAGATCGCCCGCGCCCGGGGCGCCCGCTGACCGGAAGACCACCACACCTCCCAGCACTCGTGTGCCGGAGAGAGGGAGTTCCACGACGGGCGCCGACCCGGGGATGGGCACCTCCCGGAACGCGCGTGGTGCGGTCGCTCCGCCGGGGCGACCTCAGCGGATGGTGCGGCCACCCTGCCACACGCGCAGGGTGTGCAGGCCCATGGACCACGCGAAGGCGCCCTCGTGGTCGGCGTCCCACTGCACGAGGTCGGCCAGCATGCCCGGGGCGAGCATGCCCCGGTCGTTGAGGCCCAGGGCGTGCGCGCTACCCGCGGTGGCCGCGTTGAGGGCTTCCTGCACGGTCATCTCGAACATGGACACGGCCAGGGAGATGACCAACGGCATGGACGTGGTACCGGACTGCCCGGGGTTGTGGTCGGTGCCCAGGCCCACGGGGACGCCGTGGTCGAGCAGCGCGCGCACCGGCGGGGTGCGGCGTTCGTGCAGGGCGGTGGTGGGACAGGCCACGACGGGCGTGCGGGTGGCCGCCAACGCCAGCAGGTCCTCGTCGTCGGCCTCGTGCAGGAGGTCCACCGAGGAGCAGCCGAGCTCGGCCGCCATCCGGACCGCTCCGTGGCGGGGCCGTGAGCAGGCGTGCAGCGTGGTGCGCAGGCCCACCGACTGGCCCACCCCCAGGAGCAGGTGGGCGTCCTCGGTGGTGAACTGCTGGTTGTCGCAGTAGACGTCCACCCCGTCGGCTCCGGCCATGGCGGCGTCGCTGAGCCAGGAGGCGGCGGTGGCCACGTACTCCTTGGGGCGGCCGAAGAACTCCGGCGGGACGCCGTGCGCGGGGAAGAAGGTGACGTGCAGCCGGGGCATGCCGGGCTCCTCCTCCAGGGAGCGCAGCAGGCGCACGTCGGCGAGCTCGCCGTCCCGGGTGAGGTGGTAGCCGGTCTTGGCCTCCACGGTGGTGCTGCCGGAGAGCACCCAGTGCCGCAGGCGTTCCCGTACGGCGTTGCACAGCGTCCAGGGGTCGGTCCCCCGGGTGATGGTGACGGTCGTGGACACCCCGCCCCCGGCGGCGAAGATGTCGGCTCGGGTCGCGCCCTTGGCCCACATGTTGACCTCGGCGTAGCGGTCGCCCGCGTAGACGGGGTGGCAGTGGGCGTCGACCAGTCCGGGGGTGATGAGTCCGCCGCCGATGTTGACGACCTCGTCGACGTCGGTGAGGTCCTCCATCACCCCGGGGATGCGCTGGGGGAGCTCCGCGGCCGGGCCGACCCAGGCGATCCGGTCGTTGTCCATGAGGAGGGCGGCCTTGGTGAGCAGCTCGTTCCCGGTCCACAGGCGACCGATGTTGGTGAGGAGTACTACCGTCATGGGGGTCGCCGGTCAGTTCCGCGGCGACACACGCGGAGCGGGGACGTGGCGTGCGCGGGCGGGCATGGCGACCTCGTATCTGGATGCGATTCCGACAGGGCCGAGGGCGACCCGGAGTCGCCTCGCGGTGCCGTGACAGTGGGGGTGCGCGTTGGCCCGGGGGGACAGCGATCACTGCCGGCCAGTGCTCCAAAACCGTAGTCCATCCCCGGAGTCCGTGTACACCTCTCCAGGCGGACGAATGCGAGCGTTACCGAGCGAAACTCGCAAGCCCGCAGGGTGACGAAGGCCACCCGACCTCCCGAACTGCCCGTCCTTGCCGTGTGCGGCGTTCGGGACGGTTCTCGGGAACGCGAGGTCCGGCCCGCTGCCGCCGGGAGAGGGGGCCCGAACGCACGGCGGCCGGGACGTCGCGTGGACGTCCCGGCCGGGTGGTCGCCTGGCCTCAGGCGTTGCTGGGCGTGTACTCGTCGAGCTTGGCGGCGAGCAGCGCGGGGACGAAGGCGTGCAGCGCCGTCCCCTCGGCCGTGTGCTCCTCGCTCAGGATGCGGCCCTCCTCGTGGGCCCTGGCGATGAGGTCGCCCCGCGAGTACGGGACGAGCGCGCGCACCTCCTTGGCGAGCTCGGGGAGCGCGTCGGCCAGCGCGGTGACCAGATCGGGCACCCCCTCGCCGGTGCGCGCGGAGACCTCGACCAGGTCGGGGTAGCGGGTGCGCAGCGTCCTGAGGGTGTCGGGGTCGGCGGCGTCGACCTTGTTCACCACGATGAGCTCGGGCACGTCGACGGCCTCGATCTCGGCGAACACCTCGCGGACCGCGCTGATCTGCTGTTCGGGGTCGGGGTGCGAGCCGTCAACCACGTGCAGGATCAGGTCGGAGTCGGCGACCTCCTCCAGGGTGGAGCGGAACGCCTCCACCAGCTGGTGCGGCAGGTGCCGGACGAAGCCGACGGTGTCGCTCAGGGTGAAGCCCCGGCCGTCGGGCGTGCGCGCCTGGCGGACGGTCGGGTCGAGGGTGGCGAACAGGGCGTTCTCCACCAGGACCCCGGCACCGGTGAGCCGGTTGAGCAGGCTCGACTTGCCTGCGTTGGTGTATCCGGCGATCGCCACCGAGGGCACCTCGCGGGTACGCCGGACGTCCTTCTTGACATCGCGCGCGGTACGCATGTGGGCGAGCTGACGGCGCAGCTTGGCCATCTTGTCGTTGATGCGTCGGCGGTCGGTCTCGATCTTGGTCTCACCGGGTCCGCGCAGTCCCACGCCGCCGCCCGCGCCGCCACCGCCGGAGCCGCCGGCCTGTCGGGACAGCGAGTCGCCCCAACCGCGCAGGCGCGGCAGCAGGTAGTTGAGCTGGGCGAGTTCGACCTGGGCCTTGCCCTCGCTGCTGCTGGCGTGCTGGGCGAAGATGTCGAGGATCAGGGCGGTGCGGTCGACCACCTTGACCTTGACGACCTCCTCCAGTTGGCGCAGCTGGCCCGGGGTGAGTTCGCCGTCGCAGATGACGGTGTCGGCACCGGTCGCCTCGACGATGTCGCGCAGTTCGGCGGCCTTGCCCTTGCCGACGTAGGTTGCGGGGTCGGGCTTGGACCGGCGCTGGGTGAGTCCTTCGAGGACGAGGGCGCCCGCCGTCTCGGCGAGTGCGGCCAGCTCGGTCAGCGAGTTGTCGGCGTCGGTCTGGTTGCCCCTGGTCCAGACGCCGATGAGCACGACACGTTCGAGCCGGAGCTTACGGTTCTCGACCTCGGTGACGTCGGTGAGCTCGGTGGACAGGCCCTGGACGCGGCGGAGCGCGTGCCGTTCGGCCAGTTCCATCTCGCCCTGGTCGGGCGCGTGGCCCTGGTCCTCGTGGTGGTCACCGCCGGTGGCGGCGCCACCGGTGGTGCTCTCCTCACGGAGGTCGTCCGCGCCGTGGGCCCCGTGGCCCGCGCGGTCGCTTCCGTGGGTGTCAGCTGTATTCATATCCCTCCAGGTGGGTCAACGCGTACGCCGCCGTCGTTCTTCCCGGAGCGGGTGGGCGGCCCCGTGGCCACGATGCTCGCACCTCCGCTCGGGCGGGGCATCCGAATTATCGCAGGGAACGTGACACAGGCCATGTCTCGACTCGGGCGCGTGAGACGCTGGGAGTAGATCGGACACTCAAGAAGCGCAGAACTTTCGGAGAAACTTTGGGCATACTTCCGAGACGATGAAGATCTCCACTGATCAAGCGTGTGAGTGACGTTGACCGCTCGACATCAAGATAGTAGCTTCATTTCCACATCCCAGAAGCTTGTTTCGTATTGCGGAAGGTTTTCCATGGGCGCCACGCACGGGGTCGAGATCACCGGCCCCCTCAACGATCGGTTCGACGAGATCCTCACCGAGGACGCCCTCGCCCTCGTCGCCGAACTGCACCGCACCTTCGAACCGCGCCGCCAGGAGCTGCTGGCCGCGCGCCGGACCCGCGAGGAGCGGATCGCCGCCGGTGAGGACCTCGACTTCCTCCCCGAGACCAGGCACATCCGCGAGGACGACAGCTGGAGGGTCGCCCCGGCCGCGCCCGGCATCACCGACCGCCGCGTCGAGATCACCGGTCCCACCGACCGCAAGATGACGATCAACGCGCTCAACTCGGGCGCGAAGGTGTGGCTGGCCGACTTCGAGGACGCCAACACCCCGCTGTGGGAGAACATGATCCAGGGGCAGCTCAACCTGCGCGACGCCCTGGACCGCGAGATCGACTTCACCTCCCCCCAGGGCAAGACCTACGCCCTCAAGGACGACTCCGAGCTGGCCACGATCGTGGTCCGCCCGCGCGGCTGGCACCTCGACGAGAAGCACGTCCTCGTCGACGGCCAGCGCACCAGCGGCGGCATCGTCGACTTCGCGCTCTACCTCTTCCACAGCGCCAAGCGCCAGATCGCCAAGGGCCGGGGGCCCTACTTCTACCTGCCGAAGATGCAGAGCCACCTGGAGGCGCGCCTCTGGAACGACGTCTTCGTGCTGGCCCAGGAGCGCCTGGAGATCCCGCGCGGCACCATCCGCGCCACCTGCCTGATCGAGACCATCCCGGCCGCGTTCGAGATGGAGGAGATCCTGTACGAGCTCCGCGAGCACTCCGCGGGCCTCAACGCGGGCCGCTGGGACTACCTCTTCAGCATCATCAAGACCCACCGCACCCGCGGCCGCGCGTTCCTGCTGCCCGAGCGCAACGCCGTCACGATGACCGCCCCGATGATGCGCGCCTACACCGAGCTGCTGGTCAAGACCTGCCACAAGCGCGGCGCCCACGCCATCGGCGGCATGGCCGCCTTCATCCCGTCCCGCAGGGACGAGGAGGTCAACCGGAACGCCTTCGCCAAGGTCCGTGACGACAAGTCCCGTGAGTCCGGCGACGGTTTCGACGGCTCCTGGGTCGCCCACCCCGACCTGGTCCCGATCGCCCGCGAGGTCTTCGACGGCGTCCTGGGCGACCGCCCCAACCAGATCGACAAGCAGCGCCCCGACGTCGAGGTGACCGCCGCCGACCTGCTCGCCGTGGACCAGACCCCGGGCGGCGTCACGCTCGCCGGTCTGCGCAGCAACGTCAACGTCGCCCTCCAGTACCTGGCGGCGTGGATGGGCGGCAACGGCGCGGTGGCGATCCACAACCTCATGGAGGACGCCGCAACCGCCGAGATCTCCCGGTCGCAGATCTGGCAGTGGCTGCACAACGACGTCACCCTGGACGGCGGCGAGAAGGTCACCGCCGAGCTGGTGCGCCAGATCATCGGCGAGGAGCTGACCGCGATCCGCGAGTCCCTGGGCGACGGCTTCGACGAGGGCCTGTACAAGCAGGCCAGTGAGCTCTTCACCGAGGTGGCCCTGGACGACGACTACGTCGACTTCCTGACCCTGCCCGCCTACGAGCGCATGCCGTAGCGGCCCGGGGCCCGTCCGGACCGGCCTCCCCGGCGGCCCGGCGGAACCCCACCGGTTTCACACAACGAAATACCGTTTCCACCGTGCCCCCTTGCCTCGGCAGGGGGCGCGGTCGTACGGTCCCCTTGCGAGACCGCAGAAGGAGGACACCGCCCCCCGCCGGGTCCTCCGGACGGAACCGGGAGGCGCCCATGACCACGCCCGTACAGCGCACCACCGAGGTGTTGGCCGCCCTGACGCCCCGGCTGCGCGAGATCTGCGGTGACGACGGGGTCCTCACCGACCCCTCCCAACGCCGCGTCTACGAGAGCGACGGCCTCACCCACCACCGTGCCACCCCCGGTGTGGTGGTCATGCCGACCACCACCGAACAGGTCGCGGCCGTCGTCCGGCTCTGCGCCGAACACGGCGTCCCGTTCGTCCCGCGCGGTGCGGGCACCGGCCTCTCGGCCGGTGCGCTCCCCCACTCCGAGGGCGTCCTGCTGGTCACCTCCCGTATGCGACGCGTGCTGGAGATCGACGTCGACAACGAGTGCGCGGTGGTCGAACCGGGCGTGGCCAACCTCGACGTGACCCGGGCCGCCAGCCCCTTCGGGTACTACTACGCGCCCGATCCCTCCAGCCAGCAGGTGTGCTCCGTGGGCGGCAACGTCGCGGAGAACTCGGGCGGTGCGCACTGCCTCAAGTACGGGTTCACCGTCAACCACGTGCGCGGCCTCCAGATCGTCACCCCCTCCGGCGAGGTCGTCGAGCTCGGCGGAAAGGCCCCCGGGGCGCACGGGTACGACCTCATCGGTGCGTTCGTCGGTTCCGAGGGCACCCTGGGCGTGGCCACACGGGTCACGGTGTCCCTGACCCGGAGCCCCGAGCGGACCGTCACCCTGCTGTCGGCGTTCACCTCACTGGACGCGGGCGGTCGGGCGGTGAGCGCGATCATCGCCGCCGGGGTGCTGCCCTCCGCGATCGAGATGATGGACGCGCTGGCCGTCGAGGCCGCCGAACGCGCCGTGGCCTGCGCCTACCCCGAGGGGGCGGCCGCCGTACTGGTGGTGGAACTGGACGGCCCCGCCGAGGAGGTCGACGCCCAGCTGGAACGCGTCACGGCGCTGTGCGCGGACACCGGGTCCTTCGAGACCCGAGCGGCCAGCGGTGCCGAGGAACGGGCCCTGATCTGGAAGGGCCGCAAGTCGGCCTTCGCCGCGGTGGGCCGGATCAGCCCCGCCTACATCGTCCAGGACGGAGTGGTGCCGCGCACCGCCCTGGGTGAGGTGCTGGGCCGGATCGCCGCCCTGTCGCGGGAGTCCGGCATCCGGGTGGCCAACGTCTTCCACGCCGGGGACGGCAACCTGCACCCGCTCGTGTTGTTCGACGACGCCGAGCCCGGTGAGGCCGAGCGCGCCGAACGGGTGTCGGGGGCGATCCTGGACCTGTGCGTGGAGTACGGCGGGTCGATCACCGGCGAACACGGGGTGGGTGTGGACAAGGCGTGCAAGATGCCCCGGATGTTCGACGACGCCGCCCTGGAGACCTTCGACCTCTTCCGGCGGGCCCTCGACCCGGAGGGGATCGCCAACCCGGAGAAGCTGTTGCCCACACCGCGCCTGTGCGGTGAGCGTCCCGGGGTGCGCACCGGGGTCCACCCCCTGGTGGAGTCCGGCGCGGCCGAGCAGTTCTGAACCGGTCGGGCGCGGGCCGACCGGTGGTACGGGAGCGACGACGAGGGCTGGAGGGCCGAGGGTGACACCGAACCTGGATGTCGAGGGCTGTTCGCTGCGGGAGGCGACGGAGCGGGACGCCGTGTGCGGCGTGCGCCCGGGGCGGGTGGCGGCGCCGTCCGACACCGACGCCCTCGCACGGGTGATGGCGGCGGCGCACCGGAGCGGGCTCACGGTGACCCCGCGCGGCGGCGGCACCGCCCTGGACTGGGGCGGGACGCCGCGCTCGGTGGATCTGCTGGTGGACGTCGCGGCGCTCTCCTGGATCGACCACGACGCCGGTGACCTGGTGGTGGAGGTCGGCGCGGGCACCCCGGTGGCCGACCTGTACGCGGCGCTGAACTCGGCGGGCCAGCGGTTGTCCTTCGACCCGGTCCGGCGGGGCGGCACGGTGGGCGGCGCCGTGGCCACCGGGGTGAGCGGGCCGCGTCGCCTGCTGTGCGGAGCCCTGCGCGACCTCGTGATCGGGATGACGGTGGTGCGCTCGGACGGGGTGGTGGCCCGCAGCGGCGGGCGCGTGGTCAAGAACGTGGCCGGATACGACCTGGCCAAGCTGCACACCGGCGGGTACGGAACCCTCGGCGTGGTCGCTTCGGTGGCCTTCCGCCTGCACCCCCTGCCCGAGGCGTTGGGCCTGGTGAGCGCGCGGGTATCCTCCCGATCGCGGGCCGAGGAGGCCCTGGCCTCGTTGCGGGCTACCTCCGTGGTGCCCTCGGCCGTGGAACTGGACTGGCCCGCCGAGGGCCCCGGACGGCTGGACGTGGTGGTGGAGGGGACCCCCGCCGGGTTGCAGGCACGCGCGGGGAGGACGGTGCGGGCCCTGGCGGAGTCCGGCGCCGACGGCCCGCCCACCGTCTCAGAGGAAGTGCCCGAGGACTGGGGGCTGTTGCCCGAGGAGGGCACCCTGGCCCTGGTCACAGTGCCCCCGGCGGAGAGCGTGGCGGCCGCGTGCCGGGTGGTGGAGGTGTCCGGAGCGGTGGGCGCGAGCGCCCACGTGCGCGGCTCGGCGGCCACCGGTTCCCTGGTGGTGTCCTTCCCGCCCGGTACCGACCCCGAACGGGTCCGGCTCGCGGTGGACGGCCTGCGCTCGGAAACCGCGTATCCGCTGGTGCTCCTGCGCTCCGAACCGGACGTGCGGGCCAGCGGTGTCAGTCCGTGGGGCGAGGTCCCCGGGCTGGGCCTGATGCGCGCGGTCAAGGACGCGCTCGACCCCGGACACCGCCTGTCACCCGGCCGCTTCGCCGGGGGCATCTGACCTCGGTCCGCCCTCGGTGCCCATCGCCTGGGCGCCGACCGGACCGCCGCCCCGTACGCACCGACCCAGGGAGCCCGCGTGACCGACCTACCGTCCCCGCCCAGTGGTGGCCCCGAGGAGAGGGAGCGGCTCTTCGGTGAGCTGCTGAGCGACTGCGTGCACTGCGGGTTCTGCCTGCCCACCTGCCCCACGAACGTGCTGTGGGGCCAGGAGATGGACTCCCCGCGCGGGCGCATCCACCTCATGGGCCAGGCGCACGAGGAGGACGTGCTCACCCCGACGGCGGTCGGCCACTTCGACAACTGCCTGGGGTGCCTGGCGTGTGTGACCTCGTGCCCGTCCGGGGTGGCCTACGACGCCCTGATCGAGCACACCCGGTACCGGGTCGAGGAGGAGCACCGGCGCACACCGGGCGAGCGCGCGCTGCGCGGCGCGGTGTTCTCGCTGTTCCCGTACCGGAGGCGACTGCGGGCCCTGCGCGGTCCGCTGCGCGCCTACCAGGCCAGTGGTGTCTCGGCCCTGGTCCGCCGATCCGGAGTCCTGGACCGGCTCTCACCGGCGCTGGCCACGATGGAGCGGATCGCCCCGCCGCTCTCGGCCGCCCCGCCGCCGCTGCCCGAACTCGTTCCCGCGGTGGGCGGGCGGCGCGCCCGGGTGGGCATGCTCGTGGGGTGCGTGCAGGGCGCGTTCTTCCCCGAGGTCAACACCGCCACCGCCCGCGTTCTGGCCCTGGAGGGGTGTGAGGTGGTGATCCCGCGTTCCCAGGGGTGCTGCGGGGCGCTGTCGGGGCACGCGGGGCGGCTCGCCGAGGCGGCGGGCTTCGCCAAGGACCTGGTCGAGGTGTTCGAGGCCCGGCAGGTGGAACGGGTCGTGGTGAACTCGGCCGGGTGCGGGTCGGGCATGAAGCACGTCGAGCGCACGCTCGCGGAGGCGGGCGCCGGTCCGGCCTGGGTGGAGCGGGCCCGCGCGTTCTCCGCGCAGGTGGTGGACCTGAGTGAGTACCTGGTGGAACTCGGGCCGCGCGCCGAACGCCGACCGGTTCCGCTGCGCGTGGCCTACCACGACGCCTGCCACCTGTCCCACGGCCAGGGCGTGACCCGACAGCCTCGCGAGCTGCTGCGGGGCATCCCGGGGTTGGAGGTGGTCGACCTGCCCAACGCGGAGATCTGCTGCGGCTCGGCGGGCGTGTACAACCTGTTCCGTCCGGAGGCCGCGGCCGCGTTGGGCGACCGCAAGGGCGCGGACGTGGCCGCCACGGGGGCCGGGGTGCTGGTGTCGGGCAACCCGGGGTGCGCGCTCCAGATCGCGTCGGCGATGGAGCGCGCGGGGGCGCCGACAAGGGTGGCCCACACCGCGCAGATCCTGGACGCCTCCCTGCGCGGTCTGGGAGCGGAGCCGTTCACCGGAGTTCGCGAAAGGGCGTGAACCGGGGGCGGAGCGGGCGGCGATAGGGGTGTGGAGAGCACCGATCGCCGCCTTTCCCTTGGGAGGGCAACGCTCTGCGCACGGGACCGCGTCGGGACGCATCGGGCGAACCCCCGGAGTGGTCCGAAAACGAGAACGGGATCAGGTATCCACGCGCGTGCGCCACGGCGAGCGCGCTCCCTGACGCGCCTGAACCCACCGCCCGCCCACACGCACACCACGCCTCACCTCCACCCCCCTTCCGACTCACCAGCTGCGGCCCGCCGGTGCCGACACCGGCGGGCCCCCGACAGGAACGTTCGTGCCCAACAGAACCCTCTCCTTCGCCTACACGGCCTGTGCCCTGTTCGCCGTCCTCATCGCCTACCTCCTCGCCATCGGAGTCGAACGCCTCCAGTACACGCTGGAGGACACGCGCGTCGTGTGGATCTCCGAGAACGACGAGAGCAGCGACGCCGCCGAGGTCGCGGCCGCCGTGCAGCGGGTCGCCGAGGACCACGACACCGTGATCGGCTACGGGGTCCTCGACGTGAACGACCCGTACTCGGTGAGCCACCTCTACCTGGCGCTGCCGGACTCCCCCACCCCCCAGGCGCGGTGGTTAGAGGAGGGCTATCCCGGCTTCGACCCGGGATTCACCGTCCGGACCCACCCCCTGGCCGACTTCGAGGACGTGGGACCCAACGGCCACTACCTGGTCTTCGGTTCGTCGGAGACCGAGACGGCCCTGCGCGCCGAGCTCGCCGAACTCGGCCTGTACGAGGCCCCCGGGGTACAGACCACCCGGGCGTGGCACTTCTTCACGGGCGGACACCTGCTCCACCTGTCGGTGGTCGCCCTGCTCGCCGCCGTCACGGCGGCCGGAGCCGGGGTCCTGCTGGCCTCGAGGGACTACGGCGTGTGGCGCCTCCAGGGGCGTTCCTACCTCCGCGTCCTGGCGGCCGACCTGCTCAAGGTCGCCCGGCTGGCGGCGGTGGTGCTCCCCCTGGTCACCGCGGGCACGCTGGTGTTCCTCGGCCCGTACAACGGGTGGAACCAGCTCGGCCTGTTCTCTCTCATGGCCCTGGTCTTCCTCGGTCTGCTCACGGCCGCCTGTCTCCTGGCCCACGCCGCCGCGCTGGGCCTGGTGTACTCGACCAGCGTCCTGGCCTCCCTCAAAGGTCGTCTGCCGGTCCGCAGCACCTACGCCTGCGTCTACCTCGTCAGGCTCCCCGTCCTGGTGCTGACCCTGGTCGTCCTCGGCAACATCGTCACCGCCGCCCAGGGCCTACGGGACCAGCGGGTCCAGCTGGACCTGGCCGAGGCGCAGGGCGACACCTCGTTCCCCTCCCTGAGCGCCAACTACGGGTGGGCCGACGAGCAGGCCGTGGACGACGAGCTCGGCCCCTGGCTGCGCGAAGCCGACTCCCGGGGCGACATGGTGCTGGTCGTTCCCAGTGACACCGCCCTGCTCTCACCGCCGTCCCCGGACCTCCCGCCGACCCCCGGCTCCGAGCGGCCGCTCCTGTTCGTCAACGACACCTACCTGGGCGAGCAGGAGGTCCTCGCCCCCTCAGGGGAGCGGTACGGCCCGGGCGGGTCCGTGCGCGTCCTGGTCCCCGAAGGCGCCGCGGCGGACGTCGGGGCCGTCACCGCGGACGCCATCGGCTCCTGGCTGGACCTGCACGGCGGGCCCGACCGGGCACCCCGGACCGAGGTGCTTCCGCTGGCCGACGGGCAGACCCTGTACACCTACGCCGCCAAGGGCCTCGACTCCCCGCGGCCCCACCTGCCGCTGGTCCACGACGCCGTCGTGGTCGTCCTCCCCAACGCGGGGGTGCTCTCCGACAGCGCGTACGTCTCCTACATGACGACGCGTTCGACCGTCTTCCCCGACCCGGACGTGGTGGAGGACCACCGGGAACGCGACCCCACCGCGTCGCGGTACATCGCCATGGTGGAGCCCCTCTCCACCAGTGCGCGCCACACCCACAGCCAGACCCTGACGGTTCTGCGCGGCGAGCTGTTCAACCTGGTCGGCGCGGCCGCGGTCCTCCTGCTCACCGGCATGGCCGCGTGCGTCATCCACGTGCGCTCCCGCGCCCAGGAGATCTTCGCCCGGCACATCTGCGGCTGGACCTTCCCGGCCACGCATCGGCGGCTCCTGCTCACCGAGGGGGCGATCACCCTGGTGTTCCTCGGTGGGGTCCTGTGGGACACGCTCTCCAGGATCGCCGCCGCCGCGAATCCGGCCACAACGGGACTTCCGACGGCCGCGCCCACCGGGGCCGAGCCGCTCTACGCGCTCGGGATCGCCGCGGTCTGCCTGCTGGTCACCGTCACCGCGCTCGCCCTCTTCCACCGTCGTGTCGTCCGCGAGGGCGCCTCCCAGGCCTGAGGGCCTCGAACCGAAGACGTAAGGAAACCCATGATCACCCTGAACGACCTCGGCAAGTCCTTCGGCTCCCGCGTCCTGTGGGAGGGCCTGGACCTCACGGTGGAGCCGGGCCGCATGCTCGCACTGGTCGGTGCCAGCGGCTCGGGGAAGACCACCCTGCTCAACTGCATGGGCCTGTTGGACAAGCCCAGCTCCGGACGGATCGTGTTCGAGGGCACGGACGTCACCCGGCTCGGCCCGGGGCGCCAGCGCAGGTTCCGCCGCGACCACCTCGGCTACCTCTTCCAGAACTACGCCCTGATCGAGAACGCCACCGTCAGGGCCAACCTCGACGTGGCCCGGCGGCGCCGCACCCGCACCCGCACCGGGCCCGCGAGCGCGCTGTCCCGGGTGGGTCTGGCCGGGCGGGAGGCGGAGAAGGTACACCACCTGTCCGGCGGAGAGCAGCAGCGCGTGGCCCTGGCACGCCTCATGGTGAAGAGGCCCTCACTGGTCCTGGCCGACGAGCCGACCGGCGCCCTGGACGGGGACAACGCCGCGATGGTCGTGGACGTCCTGCGCGAGATGAGCCGGGAGGGCTGCGCAGTGGTCGTCGCCACGCACAACGACACCGTCCGTGACGCCTGCGACGCCGCCTTCGACGTCTCGGCCGGGCGGGAGGCGACCGTGCGGTGAACGCCCGGGCGGTCCCGTCAGACCAGCACGGTCTCGCCCTCGGCGACGATCACGGCGGGGCCGCGCAGCCGGGCGCCCGAGGCGTCCAGGTAGACCACGCACTCACCGCCGGGGACGCGCACCCGCCACGTGGCGCCCTCGCCCTCGGGGGTGGCGGCAGCGGCGGCGGCGACGATGCCGGTGCCGCACGATCGGGTCTCTCCGGAGCCTCGTTCGTACACACGCATCTCCAGCACGCCGGGACCGACCTCGGAGAACACCTCGACGTTGGCTCCCTGGGGGAAGGCCTCGGCGTCCACCACGGGGGGCTCGGTCAGGTCGATCCCGGCCACGGGGGCGTCGACCGCGCAGGCCAGGTGCGGGTTGCCCACGGAAATCCGGGCACCGCGCACGACCTGTCGGGCGAGCTCGGCCGAGGAGGTGCCGAGCCGTTCGACCCGGCCCATGTCCACGGTGACGTCCCCACCGGGCTCGATGACGACCCCCTTGGCGCCGTCACGGGTCCCGACCTCGAAACGGTCGCCGGTGACCAGCCCGGCGTGCCTCAGGTAGTGGGCGAAGACCCGCACCCCGTTGCCGCACATCTCGGCCACGCTGCCGTCCGAGTTGCGGTAGTCCATGAACCACTCGGTCCGTTCGGCGGTACGGGCGGACGGGGCCAGTTGCTCGCCCAGTGCGCGCGTGCGCACCACCCGCAGGACACCGTCGGCCCCGATACCGGAGCGCCGGTCGCACAGCGACCGGACCGTCTCCTCCGTGAGCTGGAGCTCCCCGTCGGGGTCGGGGAGGATCACGAAGTCGTTCTCGGTTCCGTGGGCCTTGGCGAATCGCATGCCCGCCATCCTAGACGCGGGCGAGCGGGTCACCGAACGGACCGGACCGCGCCGGGGCCAGGGGCGTCCCGGGCCTGCCGCCCAACTCCCACCGATCTCTCACCCGCCCTGGCACCGGCGCGGCCCGGACGTGGTTACGCTGGGGGAATGATCAAGGTGATCGCGGTCGTGGGCCCGACCGCTGTGGGCAAGTCGGACCTGGCCGTCGATCTGGCGGAGTGGTTGGAGGAACGGACCGGGCGCCGGGGCGAGGTGATCAACGCCGACTCCATGCAGCTGTACCGGGGCATGGACATCGGCACCGCCAAGCTCGCCCCGGAGGAGCGCCGGGGCGTGCCCCACCACCTCCTGGACATCTGGGACGTGCACGAGCCCGCCGACGTCGCCACCTACCAGGCCCTCGCCCGCGAGCGGGTGGACGACTGCGCCGACCGCGACGTCATCCCCGTACTGGTGGGCGGTTCCGGTCTGTACGTGCGCGCCGTCCTGGACCACATGGAGTTCCCCGGCACCAACCCCCGGGTGCGCGCCCGTCTGGAGGGCGAGCTGGCCGACGTCGGGCCCGGGCTGATGCACGCCCGGCTCGCCGAGGCCGACCCCGAGGCGGCCCGCACCATCCTTCCGGGCAACGGACGGCGGATCGTCCGCGCCCTGGAGGTCATCGAACTGACGGGGCGACCGTTCACCGCGAACCTGCCCGACCACACCTCCTTCTACCCGTGCGTGCAGCTGGGGCTGACCGCCCCGCGCCCCGAACTCGACGAGCGGATCGACCTGCGGGTGGAGCGCATGTGGGAGCAGGGCCTGGTGGAGGAGGTCCGGGGCCTGGACGCGCGCGGGCTGCGCGAGGGCCGCACCGCCGCCAAGGCGCTCGGCTACGCGCAGGCGCTGGCCCAGTTGGACGGCGCGATCACCGAGTCGGAGGCCAAGGCCCAGACCGCGCAGGCCACACGCAGGTTCGCCCGGCGCCAGGAGTCGTGGTTCCGCCGCGACCCCCGGGTGCACTGGCTCCCCTATGACGCGCCAACCCTGCTGGAACGGGCGTTGACGCAGGTGGAGTCCGCGCTGTCGGGGCGCACCGAGGAGCCGGGTGAGGCGCTGGTGGACGTCGCCACGATGCTGCCGCACTCCCTGTCCTGAGCCGCGGGCGGTTCAGGTCCAGGCTGCCACGAAGTACCCGACGCCGTAGGGGGCCTCGTAGGCGAGCAGCTCGCCGGTGAGGGAGGCCCCCGCGGCGGCCCCGGCCAGGACCTGCCAGGCGGCGCGGCCCGCCACCATGAGGTCACCGGCCAACACGGGGTCGAGTGCGGCCAGCCGGGCCTGGTCGGCCGCGGCCAGCGCCTCGGCGACCGCGTCGTCGTGGGGGACGGCGCGGTCGTCCACGCGTCCGGGTGAGTGCTCGGTTCGGCGGGCGCTGCCGTCGCCCGTGACCAGGAGCGCGACCCGCTCCGCCGACCCGGCGATCTCGGCGCCGAGCACGGCGGCGCGCTCGGGAGCGGTGTCGGCGGGGACCTCCAGGTAGCCGTCGGGGGTGAGCCCGACCCGTTCGGCCAGCCAGCGCCCGGTCGTGGCCGCCATGTCGAGGACGGCGGGGGCCGGTCCGACCCCCAGGGCGAGGCCGAAGTCAGCGAGGTCGCCCCCGGCGTCCGGACCGAAGCGGCGTTCGGCGGGCCCCCGGCCCACGACCACGAGGCGTTCGGCGCGGGCGTCGCCGAGCCGGGCGACGGCGCGGTCGCAGGCGGCCCTGAGTCCGTCCAGGTCCGGTGCGGCTCCCTGGGCGATCTCGGGGAACAGCACGGGCGGGTGCGGGCACACTGCGGCGGCGATCAACACAAGGGCGAGGCTACCGCCCCCTCTCCCTCCCGGTCGGTTCCCCTCCTCCGCGCCGCGACCCGTTCCGGCCCCCGAAGGGCCTGTCCCCGAGCCCTCCCTGGCCTAGATTTGACTGTGTGACCAGATTCGAAATCCAGTCACACAGTCATTTCGATGCGGTCGGGGAAGGGAGGGCTGGATATGGTCGTCGCGTCGACGCTGGTGGCCGCCCCACCGGCGACCACCGCACCGAAGGAGCCGCACGTGTCCCCGTCCGCCGACAGCAGGGCCCAGGCCCGGCCCGCCTCCGAACGCGAGCTGCGGGCCGACCGCATCCTCGACGCCGCCGAGGAGCTCATGGTGGCCTGGGGCCACCGCAAGACCACCATCGACGACGTCGCGCGACGGGCCGGGATCGGCAAGGGCACCGTCTACCTGCACTTCCCCACAAAGGAACGCCTGTTCCTCACGGTGGTGATGCGCGCCCAGCACACCATCGTCGAACGGCTCCTGGACATCATGCGCGCGGACCCCGAAGCCGCCCGCCCCAGCGAGGTCGCCCGCCACGTCTACCTCCTCCAGTTCGACACCCCCGTCGTCCGGACCCTCTACGGCAACGGCGGCGAGGAGCTCGGCGCCTTCTCCCGCACCTATCCCCACCTGGCCAAGGACCTCTCGGAGGCCCGGCAGAGCGTCCTGGGCGACTACTGGGCCCTGTTGGACGAACACGGTGTCCTGGGTCCGCAGATCCCCGCCGACCAGCGCTTCTACGCCTACTGCTCGACCATCGTCGGGCACCTGCTCACCGAACCCCTGCTCGCCCAGCAGGGCTTCCCCGTCCCCGACCGCGCTGCCCGGGCCGACCTGGCCGCGCGCAGCATCCGTCTGCTCCTGGAACAGGACGTGCCCGAACCCGCGATGCGGGCCGTGCAGACGGGAACCATCGCCCTCTTCGCCGCTCTCGACCAGCTCCTGACCGGCGAGATCGAGGAACAGAAGAGCGTCAAGCGCAGCACGTAGACCCCAGGAGGGGCACATGCACACCGTCACACCCCGCACGGACCAGTACGAACCCGGGCCGGTCAACATGCGCTCGGAGGAGTTCACCTCCCGTCCGCTGGAGGTCGTCGAGCGCATCCGCGCGGCGGGCGGCTCCGCCCCCGTCGTCTTCCTCGACGGCCAGCCCGCCCGGGCCTTCGTCGACGACGCCGACGTGCGCACCATCCTCGGCGACCGCCGGTTCGTGGTCGACCCGGACCACGTGCCCGGGGGCCCCAGTGTCCGGCGCTCCGACGCCATGGCCCACCTGGGCCTGCGCCCCGACCTCATCACGTACCTGACCGAATCCCTGCTGGACAAGGACGGCTCCGACCACGCGCGCCTGCGCAAACTCGTCTCCCGCACCTTCACCGTGCGGCGCGTCAACGCGATGCGGCCGGCAGTGGAGCGGATCACCGCCGACCTGCTGTCGGCCCTGCCCGGACACGCGGACGACGATGGCGTGGTCGACCTGATCGAGCACTTCGCCTACCCGCTGCCCATCACGGTCATCTGCGACCTGGTGGGCGTCCCGGTGGCCGAGCGCGCCCAGTGGCAGGCCTGGAGCCACCAACTCGCCCAGTTCGACCCCGCCCGACCGGAGGTGATGAACCGGCTCCTCGGTGCGATGATCGAGCACGTCGAGGCGATGATCGACGAACGCCGCGACCACCCGCGAGAGGACCTGCTCGACGCGCTCGTGCGCGCCCGGGACGAGGGCGGTGGCCGCCTCTCCCAGAGCGAACTGGTCACGCTGGTGTTCACGCTGGTCATCGCCGGGCACGAGACCACCGCGCACCTGTTGGGCAACGGCACGCGCGCACTCCTGGAACACCCGGACCAGCTCGCCCTGCTCCGCTCCGACCCCGCGCTCCTGCCCGACGCCGTCCACGAGATGCTCCGTGTCGGGGGCACCGCCGTCACGACCAAGGCCCGGTACGCCGCCGAGGAGGTCCGGCTCACCCGGGGAACGGTGGCCGCGGGGGAACGGGCCGTGGCGATCGTGGCGGGAGCCAACCACGACCCGGCCGTACACGCCGATCCGTACCGGTTCGACGTCACCCGGCACCGGGGCAGGCCCGGTGAGGCCCACGTGGCCTTCGGGCACGGCGCGCACTACTGCCTGGGCGCCGCGCTGGCGCGCCAGGAGGGGGAGGTCGCCGTGGGAGCCCTGCTCGCGGCCTACCCGGAACTCTCACTGGTGCCCGGCCGACCGCCCGTGCGCGACACCGTCCCGGCAACACTGCGCCTGAGGGAGCTTCCGGTACGGCTCGGGGCCGCCGGGTCGTGAACCCCGCCGGTTCCGGACGGCACGAGGCCCCCGGCGCGAGCGCGTCGGGGGCCTCGCGGCCCGTGCGGGGTGCGGCGGTCAGGCGTCGCAGCACCCACCCTCGGGGGCGGGCTGCTCCGGGGGGACACCGATCCGGGGCATGCCCAGCAGGACGTCGGGCTTGGTGACCTGGACCGGTCGGCCCTGGCGGGCGTCCCAGGCGTCGCCCGCGCGGGTGCGGCGCAGGCGCCTGATCCCGGAGTCGGCGACCAGGTGGTGCGGGGCGGCGTAGGTGACCTCGACGGTGACCATGTCGCCCGGCCGCGGCTCCTCGGAGTCGCCCACGGCGAAGTGCACCAGGCGGTTGTCGGGGGCGCGGCCGGACAGGCGGCGGTGCTCGCCGTCCTTCTTGCCCTCGCCCTCGGAGACCATCAGTTCGACCTCGCGGCCGACCAGTGCCTGGTTCTCCTCCCAGGAGATCTGGTCCTGGAGCTCCACCAGGCGCTGGTAGCGCTCCTTGACGACCTCCGGCGGGATCTGGCCGTCCATGGTGGCGGCCGGGGTGCCGGGGCGCTTGGAGTACTGGAAGGTGTAGGCCATGGCGAACCGGGACTCGCGGACCACGTGCAGGGTCTGCTCGAAGTCCTCCTCCGTCTCACCGGGGAAGCCCACGATGATGTCCGTGGTGATGGCGGCGCGGGGCATCGCCGCGCGCACCTTCTCCACGATGCCGAGGAAACGCTCCTGGCGGTAGGAGCGCCGCATGTCCTTGAGCACCTTGCTGGACCCGGACTGCAGGGGCATGTGCAGCTGGGGCATCACGTTCGGCGTCTGGGCCATGGCCTCGATGACGTCGTCGGTGAAGTCGCGCGGGTGCGGGGACGTGAAGCGGACCCGCTCCAGGCCCTCGATCTCACCGCAGGCGCGCAGCAGCTTGGAGAAGGCCTGGCGGTCGCCGAACTCGCTGCCGTAGGCGTTCACGTTCTGCCCGAGCAGGGTCACCTCGGTGACGCCCTCGTCGACCAGGGCGCGCACCTCGGCGAGCACGTCGCCCGGGCGCCGGTCCTTCTCCTTGCCGCGCAGCGCGGGCACGATGCAGAAGGTGCAGGTGTTGTTGCAGCCGACCGAGATCGACACCCACGCGGCGTAGGCGGACTCGCGGCGGCTGGGCAGCGTGGAGGGGAAGTGCTCCAGCGCTTCGGCGATCTCGACCTGGGCCTCTCGCCCGACGCGGGCGCGCTCCAGCAGGGTCGGCAGGGAACCGATGTTGTGGGTGCCGAACACGACGTCCACCCAGGGGGCCCGGCGCACGATCTCGCCGCGGTCCTTCTGGGCGAGGCAGCCGCCCACGGCGATCTGCATCCCCGGGTTGGCGTCCTTGACCGGCCGCAGGTGTCCCAGATTGCCGTAGAGGCGGTTGTCCGCGTTCTCACGGACCGCACAGGTGTTGAAGACGACGATGTCTGCGGTGGTGTCCTCAGCTGCGCGAGCGTACCCAGCGTCCTCCAGCAGACCGGAGAGGCGCTCGGAGTCGTGGACGTTCATCTGGCAGCCGTAGGTCCGCACTTGGTAGGTACGACTCTGGCTCACCGGTCCAGGCTATCCGCTTCGGGGCCTCGCCCAGGACGCCCCGGCGGGCCCACGCGTCGCGCGGGGGAACGTGTTCCCGGGGCGGGCGGCGGGCACGGTGTGCCCCCACCGGGCACCGGCACCGGCGCGAGAGCCGATTCGGTCGCCTGGAGCGTGTTTTGGACAGCGAAGCGGCTCATTTCAGGGGGAGAGGTTTCACAGTCAGATCCGCGCGGCGGCCACGTCTCCACGAGGGCCGCGGTGACGGAGAGTCGGTTTCCGAAAATAAGACGTTCCGTATCACGATTCCGTTCGGACGTCGGGCACTTCGCGCCACCCCCACTCCCGCTACCTGCGCATACACGGCCCCGCACGGGTAATCCGCCCCCGGCGGGAGCACGGAAGACGACCTTCGCCGGGAACTCTGGAGAACGACTCCGCCACTCCCTGCAACGTCATTCATCCTACGTCCGCGCCATTCATAACGGTTTTGCCGATCACGCCGTAACAAGTCGGCCACTCCTCCCCTGAGAAGCGTTTTCGTGATGACACGGCAACTCCGACCCATTAGGTTCCGATGCATGACTTCAACTCCTCTCGTCGTGCTGGAGAACGTCAACAAGCACTTCGGCGACCTGCACGTGCTCCGCGACATCGATCTGACGGTTAACTCCGGCGAGGTGGTAGTCGTCATCGGCCCGTCCGGGTCCGGCAAGTCGACGCTCTGCCGCACCATGAACCGGCTGGAGACGATCGACACCGGCGTCATCTCCCTGGACGGACAGCCGCTGCCCGCCGAGGGCCGCGGCCTGGCCAAGCTGCGCAGCGACGTCGGCATGGTGTTCCAGTCCTTCAACCTGTTCGCGCACAAGACCGTGCTCCAGAACGTGACGCTGGGCCCCATGAAGGTCCTCCGTCAGTCGAAGAGCCAGGCCAACGAGCGGGCCATGGAGCTCCTGGACCGGGTCCGGATCGGCAACCAGGCGCACAAGTACCCCGCCCAGCTCTCCGGCGGCCAGCAGCAGCGCGTGGCCATCGCCCGAGCCCTGGCGATGAACCCGAAGGTGATCCTCTTCGACGAGCCGACCTCCGCCCTGGACCCCGAGATGGTCCAGGAGGTCCTCGACGTCATGACCGACCTCGCCAGCGAGGGCATGACCATGGTCGTGGTCACGCACGAGATGGGCTTCGCCCGTCGCGCCGCGAACCGGGTCGTCTTCATGGCCGACGGCCAGATCGTCGAGGAAAACACCCCCGACGAGTTCTTCACCAATCCCCGGTCGGAGCGGGCGCAGGACTTCCTGTCGAAGATCCTGACCCACTAGGTCCCGGACCCGACCGCGCTCCCCAGATCTTCGCGTTCTTCGCACGCGCACAAAGAAGAAGAGGTACCCCACATGCGAGCACGTCGATTCAACTCCATCCTGGGCGGCGCCGCCGTCCTGGCCCTCGCCCTGTCCGCCTGCGGCACCGCCGATGTCGGTGGCGAGGGTGACGGTGGCGGCGGTGACGGCGGTTCCGGCAACGGCGACACCATCACCATCGGCGTCAAGTACGACCAGCCGGGCCTGGGCCTGAGCGAGGGCGGCACCCCCGCCGGCTTCGACGTCGACGTCGCCACCTACATCGCGGGCGAGCTCGGCTACTCCCCCGACCAGATCGAGTGGACCGAGGCCGCCTCCGCCAACCGTGAGTCGTTCCTCCAGCAGGGCACGGTCGACATGATCCTGGCGACCTACTCGATCACCGACGAGCGCCGCAACGTCGTCGACTTCGGCGGCCCGTACTACGTCGCCCAGCAGGACATCCTGACCCAGGCCGACAACAGCGACATCAACGGCCCCGAGGACCTCGACGGCAAGGTGCTCTGCTCGGCCTCCGGCTCCCGCTCCGCGCACAACATCACCGAGGAGATGGAGATCGACGCCGAGCTGCGCGAGGCCGGCAACTACTCCGAGTGCCTCGAGCTGCTCAGCAACGGCACCGTCGACGCCGTCACCACCGACAACACCATCCTCGCGGGCTTCGCCGCCCAGAACCCGGACAACTTCCGGATGGTGAACAACCCGTTCGGCGAGGAGAAGTACGGCGTCGGCCTGCCGCAGGGCTCCACCGAGCGCTGTGAGGACATCAACGCGGCCATCACCAAGATGTGGGAGGAAGGCGCCGCCACCGACTACCTCGAAGACGCCTTCGGCGCGACCGACTTCGCCTACGAGGAGTCCGTCCCCGAGCTCGAGACCTGCGCCTAAAACCGTCAACTGACCGTGTTCGGAAGGTGGGGTCGGGACCGCCCGGCCCCACCTTCCGGGCCTTGACCGGCTGGGACCTATGGAAGCCTTTCTCAGCAACATCGACAGGGTCGTCGACGGTTTCTCATGGACCGTCCGGCTCACCCTGCTCAGCGCCATCTTCTCCTTCGTCCTCGGTGTGCTGCTCACCGCGATGCGGGTCTCCCCCGTCCCGCTGCTGCGCGGCCTGTCCACCGCCTACGTCGAGGGCATCCGTAACTCCCCCCTGACCCTGGTGCTGCTCTTCTGCGGCCTGGGCCTGAACAGCGCCCTGGGCCTGAGCCTGGCCGACAGCGTGGCCATGGACGTCTTCTGGTGGGCGGTGATCGGCCTGTCCGCCTACACCGCGTGCTTCGTGTCCGAGTCGCTGCGCGCCGGTATCAACACGATCCCCCTGGGCCAGGTCGAGGCGGCCCGATCCCTGGGCCTGACCTTCACCCAGAACCTGCGCCTGATCGTCATCCCGCAGGCGCTGCGCACCGTCGTCGGCCCGCTCGGCAGCGTGCTCATCGCGCTGACCAAGAACACCACCGTCGCCTCCGTCGCGGGGCTGGGCGTCCAGGAGGCGTCCCGGGAGATGAAGCTCATGTTCGACCAGGGCATCGCCCCGGTCCTGCCGACCTTCGTCGGGTTCGCGATCGGGTTCCTGATCCTGACCCTGCCGATGGGTTACTTCTTCGGCTGGCTCGCCAAGCGCGTGGCGGTGGTCCGATGAGCGCGCAGGCCGTACTCTTCGACACCCCGGGGCCCAAGGCCCGGGCACGCAACGCCGTCTACACGGTCTTCACGGTCGTCCTCGGGCTGGTCGGGCTGGCCGTGCTGTACCTGGGGTTCAACCGGACCCTCAGTGATCGCGAGGCGCCGCTGTTCTCGGCGCAGACCTGGGCGGTCAACCCGTCGGGGCAGTGGGCCGCGGACAAGTGGGAACCGTTCCTGCGTCCGGACACGTGGACCGGCTACATCATCCCCGGTCTCCAGAACACCCTGACCGCGGCGCTGACCGCCTCGGTGCTGGCGGTGCTCTTCGGTCTGGTCTTCGGTATCGGGCGCCTGTCCGACCACTGGTGGATTCGGGTCCCGGCCGGGGTCGTCGTGGAGTTCTTCCGCGGCATCCCGCTGCTGATGCTGATCTTCTTCACGATGGCGCTGCCCATCGTCGCCTGGCAGCTCTTCGACATCCCGACCGGCACGTTCCAGGTGACCGCGCTGGTCGCGGTGGTCACCGGCCTGACCCTGTACAACGGTTCGGTGCTGGCCGAGGTGTTCCGGGCGGGCATCCTCGCGGTGCCCAGGGGCCAGGCCGAGGCCGCGCAGTCCATCGGCATGAGCAAGACCCAGACGATGTGGACGATCCTGATCCCCCAGGCGATCACCTCGATGATGCCCGCGATCGTGGCGCAGCTGGTGGTCCTGCTCAAGGACTCCGCCCTGGGGTACATCATCGCGTTCCCGGAGCTGCTGCGCAGCTTCACGCTGGTCGCCACGCGGGAGAGCAACGTGATCCCCGCGGCCATCATCTGCGCGGTCATCTACATCGTCATCAACCTGTCGCTGAGCCGGTTCGCGATCTGGCTGGAGCGCCGCAACGCCCAACGGGGCAGGCCCTCCGCGAAGGCCACCGCGGCGGGCGGGGCGCCCACCGACGTCACCGGACCCGGTGGCGTGGCGGCCCCCACCGGTGCCGCGCCGACGGTGGTCGTCCCCGTGGACACCGGGACCGACGAGGACACCGGGCGCGACGAGCCCGTGTCCGGCCCCGAGTCCACCGACGGGGGTTCCGGTTCCACCGGTGACTCCGGTTCCGGTGGAGGCTCCGGCTCCGGTGGAAGCTCCGGCGGCGACTCCGGCTCCGGTGGCGACGGGGGATCGGTCTCCTAACCCGCCCCCGGGACACACCCCGCGACGGCCCCGTGGACGCACCCCGAGTGCGCTCCCCGGGGCCGTTGCCGTGGGCCCGACCGGTCCCGGGGCCGCGCCCCGCCCCCCGTACCGGAGGGCACCGGCCCGTCCACCGCACCGCCCGGCGCGGAAGGCACACGGCGGCGTCCGGTTCGTCCACAGGCGGGTCCTTCGGGACTGCACACGAAGGCCACGGAGCACTAAGGTCGACATGTCATCTGATCACACCCACGACCCATCCTGAGCGGGACATGTCTGAACTGTCGAGCCGCCACGGCTCCTGGCCATCACCCATCGGTGCCGGTGACGTCGCCCGAGGAGTGCGCCAGATGGCGTACCCCTCCGTACTCGGCGAGGAGGTCTGGTGGGAGGAGTACCGACCAGCCGAGGGGGGTCGCACGGCACTCGTGCGCCGTGACGCGGACGGTACCGTCCGCGACCTGCTGCCCGCCCCCTGGAGCGTGGGGACGAGGGTGCACGAGTACGGCGGCCGCTCCCACCTCCCGGTTCCGCGCCGCGACGACAAGGCCATCGCCCGTGTGGGCGCGGTCTTCGCCAACGCCGAGGACCAGCGCCTCTACCTCCTAGAACGCGGGGCCCGTGAGCCCGTGCCCCTCACCCCCGAGCCCGACGCGCCCGGGGCGCTGCGCTACGCCGACCCGGCCCTGCTCCCCGACGGCAAGCAACTGCTGTGCGTGCGCGAGCAGCACGTCGACGGCTCCGTGCGCCGTGCGGTGGTGACGGTGCCGCTGTCGGGCCGGGGCGCCCACGACCCCTCCGCCGTCCGCGAACTCGTCTCCGGCGCGCACTTCTACGCCTCCCCCACGGTCTCACCGGACGGCCGCCACCTGGCGTACGTGCGCTGGAACCACCCGAGGATGCCGTGGGACGGCACCGAGCTGCGGGTGGGCGAGCTCACCGAACACGGGCTGACCGGCGAGTACACGCTCAAGGGCGGGGTCGACGAGTCGGTGCTCGCCCCAGTCTGGTCGGACGACTCCACGCTGTACCTGGCCTCGGACTGGCCCGGCTTCTGGAACCTCTACCAGGCGGGGCTGACGGGGCAGGCCATCGCCCTGTACCCGGCGGAGGAGGAGTTCCACTCCGCCCCGTGGCGGCTGGGCGACCGCTGCTTCCGCCTGCTGGACGACGGTCGGATCGTGACCCTGCACGGCGACACCGCGCTGCGGCCGAGCGTCTACGACCCCGACACCCTGGAACTGGAGCCGGTCCCCACGGAACTGACCGCGTGGTCGCACCTGGACTCGGACGGGACGAGCGTGGTGGCCATCGCGGGTTCGGCGGACACCGCCGAGTGCCTGGTACGCCTGCACCCCGGGCGCCGCTCCGTCGAGGTGCTGGTGCGCGGCGCCGAGGCGCAGGTGGACCCCGCCTATCTGCCGGTGCCCCGCAAGGAGACGCTGAGCGGCCGCTACGGCGCCACGGTGCACGCCAACGTGTACCCGCCCACCCACCCCGAGATGACGTCGGAGGGGCCCGCCCCCTACGTGGTGTGGGCACACGGCGGCCCGGTGGGGCAGGCCTCGCGCACCCTCGACCTGGTGAAGGCCTACTTCACCAGCCGGGGGATCGGCGTCGTGGACGTGGACTACGGCGGTTCCACGGGGTACGGGCGCTCCTACCGCAAGCGCCTGCACAAGCAGTGGGGCGCCGTGGACGTCGAGGACTGCACGGCCGCGGCCCGGGCCCTGGTGGAACGGGGGCTGGCCGACCCCGAGCGCCTGGCCATCCGGGGGCCGAGCGCGGGCGGGCTCACCGCCCTGCTCGCGCTGACGGGGGACACCTTCGCCTGCGGGGTGTCGTACTTCGGTGTCGCGGATCTGCTGGGGCTGGTCAAGACCACCCACGACTTCGAGTCACGTTTCCCGGACACCCTGGTCGGCACCCTGCCCGGCTTCGTGGAGACCTACCGGGAGCGGTCGCCGATCAACCGGATCGGCGAGATCGACGTCCCCGTGCTGCTGTTCCAGGGCTTGGACGACAAGGTGGTCACCCCGGACCAGGCGACCCGCATGGCCACGGGGCTCGGTCGGCGACGGGTGCCCCACGCGCTGCTGGAGTTCGAGGGCGAGGCCCACGGCTTCCGCTCCCAGGAGGCACGGGTGCGCTCGTTGGAGGCGGAACTGGCCTTCTACGCGGGAGTGTTCGGGTTCTCCTCGGACGCCCCCGAACTGGAACTCACCACCGACCCGCCCGCGCCCCGCGCCGTGGAAGCCGAGCCGGAGGACGACCTCCCCGTCGTGGAGCAACTGCCCGAGGTGACCCCGGAGGCCGGGGTGAGCGCCGGGACCGGCGAACCGGTGGTCAGGCAGGTCCGGGAGTCCCCGTAGCGGGGGGAGCGCCGCTCCCGGTCCGCGGCCCGGGAGCCGGGACGGACACGGTGTCGTGCTGGCGGTCGCGTATGACCGCCGATCCGGGCGGTGCGCGCGGCGGGGCCGGCCGCCGCGCTACCCCCGGCGGGCCAGCAGGTGGGCGTCGAGGAATCCCCGCTCGGAGGCCGGATCGTGCACCAGCCGGGCGAACTCGGTGAACCCGGCGTCGGCCAGCAGCCCGGCGAACCGGTCCACCGGCCAGCTGTGGGCGGGCGCCACCCGGTGGTCGAAGCGGACCGGTTCCGGCCCGTCGGTGGCGAAGAACGAGGCCAGCAGGAGACCGCCCGGTGCCAGGACACGGGCCTGCTCGGTGAGGAGGGCGGGGACCTCTCCGGGCGGGGTGTGGATCATCGAGTAGTGGGCGAGCACCCCGCCGAGGGCCCCGTCCCCGAGGGGAAGGGACTCCATGCGGGCCTGTTCGAACCTCAGCTCCGGGTGGGCTCCGCGCGCGTGCGCCACCATGCCCGGGGAGAGATCGAGCCCGAAGGCGTCCAGGCCCAGGTCGCGCAGCAGGGCCGTGAGGTGTCCGGGCCCGCATCCGAGGTCGGCGACGCGCGGGTCGCCCCGCTCGCGCACCAGCTCGGCGAAGGCGCCGATCATGCTCCGGGTGAAGGTCTGCGTCTCCGGTCGCCCGGCGACCACCGACGCGTAGAGTTCGACGACCCCGTCGTAGGCCGCCCTGGTCCGTTCCTGGTGCTCCGTCACAGAAGGGGAAGCTAGCACCCCCGCGCGACGGTCGCCGCCGGTGTGCGCCGGTCCGGGACGCGGGGCGTCTAGAAGCCGGGACGGTCCGGGTCGGCCTCCAGGCCCTCCACGTCCATCTCCTCGCGGACGATCCGGTAGGACAGCCCGCCCGGGTACCCCTTGCGGGCCAGCACGCCCAGGGCCCGCCGGACCCGGGCCTCCCTCTCCCTGCCCCGGCTGCCCCGCAGGCTCTTGCGGGCCAGGGCGCGGGCGGCCTCCTGCTCGTCCTCGTCGCTGACCTCGGCCACCGCCGCGCGGACGGTCTCCTCCTCCACCCCCCGGGTGCGCAGCTCCTGGGTCAGGGCACGGCGGGACAGGCCCCTGCCGTGCTGTCGGGAGTCGACCCAGGCGCGGGCGAAGGAGGCGTCGTCGACGAGCCCGGCCTCGTCGAGGCCGTTGAGCACCCGCTCGACCACCTCGTCCGGGTACTCCCTGCGGTGCAGGGAGCGCTCCAGCTGGGCGCGGGTGCGCGGTGAGTGGGTCAGCATCCGCAGGACCAGGTTCCTGGCCTTGTTCTCCAGGTCCGCTCCGGGGCGTGCCTCCGGAGCGGACCCCTCGTCGGAGTTCACCAGGCCGGTCTCGGCCGGTCCGGCGCGGTCAGGTGACCGGCGCCCCTCACGCATCCGGAACGGCGGCCTTGGTGGTCTTGGCCGCGGCGCGCTTGGCGGGGGCCTTGGGCTCCTCGGCCTTGACCGGGTCGGCCTTGGGCTCGGCGGGGCCGGAGGCGCTGTCGTCGCCCGAACCGGGGATGCCCAGCTTCTCCTTGATCTTCTTCTCGATCTCCTTGGCCACGTCGACGTTCTCGCGCAGGAAGTTGCGGGCGTTCTCCTTGCCCTGCCCGAGCTGGGTGCCGTCGTAGGTGTACCAGGCACCGGACTTGCGCACGATGGCGTGCTCCACGCCCAGGTCGATGAGGCTGCCCTCGCGGGAGACGCCGACACCGTAGAGGATGTCGAACTCCGCCTGCTTGAAGGGTGGCGCGACCTTGTTCTTGACGACCTTGACGCGGGTGCGGTTGCCGACCGCGTCGGTACCGTCCTTGAGCGTCTCGATCCGGCGCACGTCCAGGCGGACCGAGGCGTAGAACTTCAGCGCCTTGCCGCCGGTGGTGGTCTCCGGCGAGCCGAACATGACGCCGACCTTCTCGCGGAGCTGGTTGATGAAGATCGCGGTGGTGCCGGTGGAGTGCAGGGCTCCGGCGATCTTGCGCAGCGCCTGGGACATGAGCCGGGCCTGGAGGCCGACGTGGCTGTCGCCCATCTCGCCCTCGATCTCGGCGCGGGGCACCAGGGCCGCCACGGAGTCGATCACGATGATGGAGACGGCGCCGGAACGGATGAGCATGTCGACGATCTCGAGCGCCTGCTCGCCGGTGTCCGGCTGGGACAGCAGGAGGTTGTCGGTGTCGACACCGATCTTCTTCGCGTATTCGGGGTCGAGCGCGTGCTCGGCGTCGACGAAGGCGGCGATGCCGCCCATCTTCTGGGCGCTGGCCACGGCGTGCAGGGCGACGGTGGTCTTACCGCTGGACTCCGGGCCGTAGACCTCGACGACCCGGCCCTTGGGCAGGCCGCCGATGCCCAGGGCGACGTCGAGCGCGATGGCGCCGGTGGGGATCGCCTCGATGGGCGGACGGTCGTCGTCCCCCAGCCGCATGACGGAGCCCTTGCCGAACTGCCGCTCGATCTGCGCGAGCGCTGTTTCGAGAGCCTTGTCTCGGTCTCCAGATGCCACGGGATTCCCCTGTTGGGTTGATGCTTTTTTCTTCATGATGGGCATGACGCTACGCGGTCGGTACGACAATCGCGACGCTCGTCGTCGGTCCGCCGCAGGCCCAGAGTACCCGAACTCATGTTCGAAATCCGGTGCGAACGCCCGGCGGCCCGGTTTTTACGCGGACTTGGGGAACGCGGGGTCAGCGAACGGAGGCGGGAAGGTCGAACGCGTCACACACGGCCCGCCACACCTCCTTGGCCGCGGTCCCGTCGGCCAGCGCCTGGTTGACCGTGCGGGAGCCGAGGGCCTCGATGACGTAGTCCTTGGCCAGGCTGTCCGCGTAGGCCTCGCCGAACTGGGCGTGCATGTTGTGCCAGAAAACAGTGAGTCTCATCGGCCCCAGTATGAGTGACGGGAGGGGGCCGCGAGGACGTGTCCACAGGACGGGTTCCGGCTCCTCCCGGACCCGGGTGTCCTGCGCCGTTCTGTCGGAACCCTTGGGCAGACTGGTGCGATGAGCGGAGCGACCGACCCCCTGGCCCCCTTCGGACCCGCGACCCGGTCGTGGTTCGCGCGGACCTTCCCGCACGGCCCCACGGCCGCGCAGACCGAGGCCTGGCGGACGATCGCCTCCGGCCGGGACACGCTGGTCGTGGCGCCGACCGGCTCGGGCAAGACGCTGTCGGCCTTCCTGTGGTCCCTGGACCGGCTCACCCACGCCCCGGTGCCCGAGGACCGCGCGCGGCGCTGCCGGGTCCTGTACGTGTCCCCGCTCAAGGCGCTGGCCGTGGACGTGGAGCGCAACCTCCGCCTGCCGCTGGCCGGAATCGCCGCGGCCGCCGCCGAGGGCGGCGAGGACCTCTCCCCCGTCACCGTGGGGGTGCGCACCGGGGACACCCCCGCCCAGGAGCGGCGCCGGATGGCCACCCACCCGCCCGACGTCCTCATCACCACGCCCGAGTCCCTCTTCCTGGTGCTGACCTCCCGGGCCCGCGAGGGCCTGGCGGGCGTGGAGACGGTCATCGTGGACGAGGTGCACGCCCTGGCCGGAACCAAGCGCGGCGCCCACCTGGCGCTGAGCCTGGAACGCCTGTCGGTCCTGCTGGACCGCCCGGCGCAGCGGATCGGCCTGTCCGCCACCGTGCGCCCGCGCGAGACCGTGGCCGCCTACCTGAGCGGGAACGGTGCGAGCGCCCCGGGCACCGTGATCGTGGCCCCGCCCGACACCCCGCACATGGACCTGCGGGTGGAGGCGTCCGCACCCGACCTGGACGAGCCGGGGAGTCCGCCCGAGGCCTCCGCGGGCGGGGCGCCGGACCCGCGCTCGGGGGGTGCGATGAGCCGGGGCTCGGTGTGGCCGCACATGGAGCGGCGGGTGCTGGACCTGGTCGAGGCGCACCGCTCGACCATCGTGTTCACCAACGGCCGCCGCACGGCCGAGAAGCTGTGCGCCCGGCTCAACGACCTGCACGCCGAGCGCCTAGGCGAGGAGTTCCATCCGGAGGAGGTCGCCGCCCAGGTGATCGGCCAGTCGGGGCAGAGCCGTGGCGGCGCGCCGGTGATCGCCCGCGCCCACCACGGGTCGGTGTCCAAGGCCGAGCGGGCGCTCATCGAGGACGACCTCAAGGAGGGACGGCTGCGGTGCGTGGTGGCCACCTCCAGCCTCGAACTCGGGGTGGACATGGGCGCGGTGGACCTCGTGGTGCAGGTGGCCGCTCCCCCGTCGGTGGCCAGCGGCCTCCAACGGGTGGGCCGTGCGGGGCACCAGGTGGGCGAGACCTCGCGCGGGGTGTTCCTGCCCCAGTACCGGGGAGACCTGCTGGCGACCACGGTGGTGACCGAGCGGATGCGCGCGGGCGGGATCGAGCGGCTGGAGATGCCGCGCGACCCCCTGGACGTGCTGTCGCAGCAGGTCGTGGCGATGGTGGCGATGGACGACTGGGCTGTGGACGACCTCGCCGCGCTGGTGCGGCGCGCGGCCCCCTTCGCGGAGCTGGGCGACGCGGTCCTGGAGGCGGTGCTGGACATGCTGTCGGGCCGCTACCCCTCGGACGAGTTCGCCGAGCTGCGTCCGCGTCTGGTGTGGGACCGCGACGGCGGCCTGCTGCGGGCCCGGCCGGGTGCCCAGCGGCTGGCGGTGATCAGCGGGGGCACCATTCCGGACCGGGGCCTGTACGGGGTGCACCTGGCCTCGAAGTCGGCGAGCCGGGCCCCGACCCGTGTGGGGGAACTGGACGAGGAGATGGTGTACGAGTCGCGGGTGGGCGACGTGTTCGTGCTGGGGTCGACCTCGTGGCGGATCGAGGCGATCACCGCCGACCGGGTGCTGGTCTCGCCCGCCCCGGGAAGGCCGGGCCGGATGCCGTTCTGGAAGGCGGACGCGCTCGGCCGCCCCGCCGAGCTGGGCCGGGCGGTGGGCGCGATGACGCGCGAGCTGGCCGGTCTGGACGCACGACGGGGCCGGGAGCTGGCCACCGCGGCCGGGTTGGACGGTTGGGCCGCCGACAACCTGGTGGAGTACGTGGCCGACCAGCGCGAGGCGACGGGGAGCGTGCCCGACGACCGCACGGTGGTGATCGAGCGCTTCCGCGACCAGGTGGGCGACTGGCGGGCCGTGGTGCACTCACCGCTCGGCGCCCGGGTGCACGCCCCGTGGGCACTGGCGATCGCGGGGCGCGCGCGGGAACGGTTCGGGGCGGACGTCCAGGTGGTGCACGGTGACGACGGCATCGTGCTGCGGTTGCCGGACGTGGAGTCGGGCGGGCACCTGCGCGCGGGCGAGCTGGCCGACCTGGTGTCGTTGGAACCGGAGTCCGTGGAGGCGGTGGTCACGGACGAGCTCACCGGGTCGGCGCTGTTCGCGTCGCGGTTCCGCGAGTGCGCGGCACGGGCGCTGCTGTTGCCCCGTCAGCGCCCCGACCGTCGGATGCCGCTGTGGCAGCAGCGGTTGCGGGCCCAGCACCTGTTGTCGGTGGCGGGCCGGTACGGGTCGTTCCCGATCGTGTTGGAGACGGTACGCGAGTGCCTGCGGGACGTGTTCGACGTGCCCTCGCTGGTGGAGGTGCTCACCGACGTGCGGGCTCGGCGGACGCGGGTGGTGGAGGTGGAGACCCGGTCGGCCTCGCCGTTCGCCCGGTCCCTGCTGATGGAGTACACGGCGGCGTTCCTGTACGAGGGGGACGCTCCCGCCGCCGAACTGCGGGCGCAGGCCCTCACCCTGGACCCGTCGCTGTTGGCGGACCTGTTGGGCGGCGCCGACCTGCGGGAGCTGCTCGACCCGGAGGTGGTGGAGCACACGGGGGCGCTGTTGCAGCGGACCGCGGCCCCGGTGCGGGACCTGGAGGGCGCCGCCGACCTGTTGCGGGAGGTCGGACCCCTGACGACCGCCGAGGCGGCGGAGCGGGGGGCCGAGCGGGGGTGGTTGGCCGAGCTGGAGAAGACCGGCCGCGCGGTGCGGATGCGGGTGGCCGGGGCCGAGCGGTGGTGCGCGGTGGAGGACGTGGCAAGGCTGCGCGACGCCCTGGGGGCCGAGCCCCCGCCCGGGGTGCCCGAGGCCTTCCTGGAGCCGGTGGCGGCGCCCGTGGTGGACCTGGTGTCCCGGTTCGCCCGCACGCACGGGCCGTTCACCGCCACGGAGGCGGCCCGCGGCCTGGGGCTGAACCGGGACGTGGTGGAGGGGGCGCTGCGCGAGCTGTCGGGGCGCGGCCGGGTGGCGCGCGGCGGGTTCCGGCCCGGCGGCAGCGGTACCGAGTGGTGCGACGACGACGTGCTGCGGCGTCTGCGGAGGGGTTCGGTCGCCCGTCTGCGCAGGGAGGTCGAGCCGGTCGAGCCGTCGGCCCTGGCACGGTTCGTCCCGCTGTGGCAGCGGGCGGTGCCCGACGCCCGGCTCAGCGGACCCGACGCGGTGTTCGAGGCCGTCGAGTCGCTGCGCGGGACCCCGTTGGCGGCCTCGTCATTGGAGTCGTCCGTGCTGCCCGCCCGGGTGGAGGGCTACGCGCCGTCGGGGCTGGACGCGCTCACCCAGGCCGGTGAGGTGGTGTGGGCGGGGGCGGGGTCCCTGCCGGGCGGAGACGGCTGGCTGGTGCTGGCCCCGGCGGACGAGGCTCCCCTGCTGTTGCCGGACCCGGTCCCGCCGGAGGAGGGTTCGCTGGAGGCCACCGTCCTGGACGCGCTGAGGCAGGGCGGGGCGCTGTTCCTCCGGGACGTCGCCGACCGGGTCGCCCGCGCCCTGGGCGGGGCGGTGGTCTCCGACGCGGACCTGGTGGCGGCGGTGTGGCGGCTGGTGTGGGCGGGGTGCGTCACCAACGACACCCTGGCGCCGCTGCGCGCCGTGCTGGAGGCGGGCCCGGTCACGCGCCGGAGCCCCTCCCGGTCCCGGCGCCGCCCGGTCCTGCCCACCCGTGCGGGGCCGCCCACCGCGGCGGGGCGCTGGTCGGTGGCCCCGGTGCCCGAACCCGATCCGACCCGGCGCACGCTGGCGCGCGTGGAGGCGCGGCTGGAGCGCGACGGCCTGCTACTCAAGGGGCAGCAGGGTGGAGGCGTCTCGTCGGACGAGTACCGGGTGCTGCGCACCATGGAGGAGGCCGGGCGGGTCCGCCGGGGGTACTTCGTGGAGGGCCTGGGTGGAGCGCAGTTCGCGCTGCCCGGGGCCGTGGACCGGCTGCGCGCGCTCTCGGACGAACGGCCCGGGGGCCGCACGGCGCCCGTGGTGCTGGCGGCCACGGACCCCGCCAACCCGTTCGGCTCGGTACTGGCCTGGCCTTCGGGGGTCCCGGGTACGGAGGGGGCCCACCGGCCGGGCCGGGCGGCGGGCGCTCTGGTGGTGCTGGACGGCGGCCACCTCACCCTGTTCGTGGGCCGGGGCGGCCGGTCGGTGCTGACCTTCGGCTCCTCCCCGGAGCTGGTGGAGCGGGCCGCCCGCGCGGTGGCCGGGCTCGTGCTCTCGGGAGCGGTGGAGTCGTTGACGGTGGAGCGCGCGGACGGCGTGGAGGTGTTCGGTACCCCGGTGGACACCGCCCTGGTCGCGGCAGGGTTCCACGTCACCCCCAAGGGCCTGCGCCTGCGCCGGTGAACGAGGGCGGGCGGGGGCGGGCGGGAATCCACTGGCCGGACCGCCCGGTGGTGCGCGAGGATCACCACCGGACCGTGAACCCGACTCAGGAGGTGGCCTTGTCACCCCTCATCCGCCCCATGGAACCGGGCGACACCGCGTCCCTGGTGGAGGTGTCCCTCGCGGCGGACACGCTCTTCGCGGAGGCGGGGCTCGCGCTCCCGCCCGACGACCCCCGGGAGATGCTCGACCACGTGGAGCGGGTCCTGGTGGCCGTCACCGACCGGGGCGTGTGCGGCCTGGCCGCCACGACCACCCTGGACGGGGCCGTCCACCTCGAACAGCTCGCCGTCCACCCCGACCACGGGCGGCGCGGGATCGGCGGCGCGCTCCTGGCCGCGGTGTGCGACCGGGCGGCGGAGGACGGGCACGACCGGGTCACCCTCACGACCTTCCGCGACCTGCCCTGGAACGGCCCCTGGTACGCGCGCCGGGGCTTCACCGAGTTGCCGCGTGCGGCGTGGGGCCCCGGGCTGGAGCACCAGTGGCGGGTCGAGGAGGAGGCCGGGATCGTCGTACGCGTCCGGATCGCGATGGTGCGGCGGCTCGCGCACCGCTGACCCGTGGCGCCCCGTCCGCTGACAGGGCTCGCGGACCGGGTCGGGGGCGCGGGGGAATCGCCCCGGCTCTCCGGTTTGCGAGAATGGGCGCATGAACCCCGCCGCCCCTGACGCCCCCGACGACCCCTCCGGCCCCACCGTGCGCCTCGGCCCCGCCGCCCAGCACCGGACGGTCGGCCGCTACACGTTCCTTGAGGAGCTCGGCAGCGGAGCGATGGGCACCGTGTGGCGGGCCCACGACACCGGCCTGGACCGTGAGGTCGCGGTCAAGGAGGTGCACCTCCCCCACGACATGCCTCCCCGGGAGCGCGAGCGCGCCCGGGCCCGGATGGTGCGTGAGGCCCAGGCGGCGGCTCGGGTCTCCCACCCCTCGGTGGTGACCGTGCACGACGTCCTGGAGGAGGGCGGGGTTCCGTACATCGTCATGGAACTGTTGGACGGCGAGTCGCTGCGCGAGCGGCTGCGGCGCGGCGGCCCCCTGCGAGAGGACGAGGTGAAGCGGATCGCCCGCCCGCTGCTGGGGGCGCTGTGGGCCGCCCACCGGGCGGGGGTGGTCCACCGCGACGTCAAACCCGCCAACATCATGCTGAGCGGGGGCGGCTCCCGGCCGGTCCTGACCGACTTCGGGATCGCCAACCTCCCCGACCACGGGGGCACGGCGCTGACCGGGACGGGCGCCATCCTGGGCACGGCCGCCTACGCCGCCCCCGAGCGCCTGGAGGACGAGGAGAACGGGGCGGTCTCGGACCTGTGGAGCCTGGGCGCGACCCTGTTCGCCGCCCTGTCCGGGGAGTCCCCGTTCAAGCGGGACTCGCTCACCGCGACCCTCACGGCGGTCCTCACCCAGCCCGTCCCCCCGGTTCCGGCGCGGGGCCCGGTGGCGGCCGTGGTGTCCGGGCTGCTGGTGCGCGACCCCCGGCGGCGACTGCTCCCCGAGCCGGCCCTGGCCCTGCTGGACGCGCCCCCGCCGCACCACGCGGAGTCCTCCGAGGCCCCGCTCCCCCACCGTCCCCGTCCACCCCAGGCGCCGCGTACCCGGCACTCGCGCGCGCCGCTGTGGATCGGCGCCGCCGTCCTGGCCGCCCTGGTGGTCGCGGGCGGCCTCGCCCTTCCGGGGCTGCTGGCCTCCGACGACGGAGAGGACGACCGGTCCCGGGCGCCGTCCCCCGAACCGACCGCCGGAGCCTCGGAGCCCGCCGCCACACCGGAACCACTCCCCCAGACCCTCACCGACGACGCCCCCGAGGGGTACGTGCGCCTCGGCGACGGTGTGGTCGAACTCGTCATGCCCCAGGACTGGGTCGTGCGTGAGGGCGACCTCCAGGGCGGGGGCGACTCGGTCACCCGGCTGTCCTCGTACGAGCTGGAGACCGGCGACGCGGACACGAACGTGACCGTCGTCGCCACGCAGTCCGACTTCCTGCTGCGCGACGCCGAGGGGTCCATGACGCGTATGGAGGAACTCCTCCAGGAGGACGACGACTTTAGCGACGTCCGACGGCAGAGGCTGGAGACCGAGGAACTGGAGGGACGCCTCCAGAGCGCCGTCTACGAGGTGCTCTACCGCTACGAGGAGCGCGAGCACCCGGAGCGGTGGATGTTCACCCGGGAGATCAGCGACGGCGACCGGGGCATCGCCTACCGGATCAGCTTCAACGTCCCGGCGGAGCTCCGGGACACCCGCCAGGACGACTTCCAGGAGGTCATCGACTCCTTCGGCCCCGACTCCGGCACGGACTGACACCGGCCGCGCGCCCCGGCGCTTGGGGGTGCCGGGGCGCGGATTCGGTGTGTGCGGGGCGGGGTGGGGCAGGGCGGGTGCGGGGGTCAGACCGTGGAGGAGAAGACCTCGTCGCGGGCGCGTTCGAGGGCGTGCAGGAGGGCGCCGCGCACCACCGGGCTGCCGCCGACGGAGCCCAGGGCCACCTCGGTGACGTTGGGGGCTATCCGGGCGGTGGCGGCCTGCACCCGTTCGGCGAGCCTGGGGCCGCCCGCCTTGGCGACGTCGCCGCCCAGGACCACCAGACCCGGGTCGATGATGACGCTGACCGCCGCCACGCCCCGGGCGAGGCGGTCGGCGAAGGCGTCGAGGAAGGCGTCTCCCCCGGGGGTGCCGCTGGCCGAGGCGGAGGCCACGACCTCGGTGACGTCGGAGCCGTGGATGCCGTGCTCGGCGGCGAGCTGGACCACCTGCTTGGCCTTGACCAGCGCCTGGAAGCTGTGCGGCAGCTCCCGGTCGCCCGCCGCGAGGTGGGCCTCGTAGGAGCCGGACAGGCCCACGTCGACCGGCATGGGAGCGCCGGGCACGGGCAGGTAGCCGATCTCGCCCGCGCCGCCGGACCGGCCCCGAAGGATGCGGCCGTCGATCATCGTGGACATGCCGACGCCGCCGGCGGCGCTGAGCCAGATCAGCACGAACTCGTCGACGCCCTCGGCCGCGCCCTCGGAGTACTCGGCCAGGGCGGCCAGGTTCACGTCGTTCTCCAGCACGACCGAGCGTTTGAGGTCGCTGCGCAGGGCCTCCAGGACCCCTTCGTGCCAGGACATGAGGTCGAAGGAGAACCGGATGTCGCCGGTGCGCGGGTCGACCACGCCGGGGGTGCCGATCACGCAGGCGCGGACCTTGTCCAGCGGGACCTCGGCGGTCTCGGCCAGCCGCATCACGGCGGTGTGCACCAGGGCGACGGGGTCGTCGGAGGCGCTGGGGTCGACGGTGACCTCGCTGATGACCCGGCCGGTGATGTCGGCGATGGTGGCGGTGACCCGGCCCGCGCTGACGTCGAGGGCGGCGACGTAGGCGCTCTCGGGTACCACCGCGTAGAGGGCGGCGTTGGGCCCCCTGCCCCCGGCCTGGCTGCCGACGACCCGGACGAGGTCGCGTTCCTCAAGACGTGAGAGGAGCTGGGACGCCGTCACCTTGGACAGGCCCGTCCTCGTGCCGAGCTGGGTCCTGGTGAGCGGACCGCCGGACAAGAGGAGTTCCAGTGCCGCGCGATCGTTGAGCTGGCGCAGCAGCCGGGGAGTCCCCGGACGTTGAGACATAACCGTGACACCTCACCCTGTTTTTATTAGGAAAGTTTCCTGTTAATTTAGCTGACAACCTCACAGGAGGTCACGTCCCGGCAGGTCCGAGGTGGTATTCGGACCACCGGTACCCGCGCCGGCGGGGCGGTCACAAACCAGTGCTGTCCCAGCACACCCCCATAAGAGACGTCGAGGCGCCCGGGTCCGTTCATGATCCCAGGTCGTTTCGAGCACAGGCGCCGAGCCCCGGCGCGACGTGCGAAGGGAGATACGTTCACATGAGGTTCCCCAAGATCGCCCTGGCCTCGGCCGTGGTGTTGCTCGCGGCCGCCTGCGGCGGCGGCTCCGACGACGGAGGCAGCTCCTCCGGTGACGCGCCCGACACCCTGACCGTGTGGCGCATGGGTGACGCCAGCGAGGCGCAGAACACCTTCATGGACTCGGTGACCGAGCAGTACCAGGAGCTCTACCCGGACACCGACGTCGACGTCCAGTGGATTCCCTGGGGCGAGTTCAGCCAGCGGTTCCAGACCGCCATGGTCTCCGGCGGACCCGACGTCGTCGAGATCGGCAACGACCAGGTCCCCACCTGGGCCGACGCCCAGGCCCTCTACGACGTGTCGCCCTACGTCGGTGACTGGGAGGCCGCCGACGACCTCCTCGAAGGCGCCTACGCCAACGGCACCTTCGGCGACGCGCAGTACAGCATCCCCTGGTACAGCGGCGTCCGCGCCCTCTGGTACAACGCGGACTGGCTCCGCGACCTGGGCCACGAGCCCCCGGAGAACTGGGACGATCTGGTCGAGGTCTCCGAGGCCATCGAGGAGGAGCACGGCGTCCCCGGTTTCGCCGCGCCGACCGACTTCCTCAACGGCGTCGCCAGCTTCGTGTGGGCCAACGACGGCGAGTTCGCCGTCCAGGAGGGCGACGAGTGGGTCGGCCAGCTCGACTCCCCCGAGACCCGTGAGGCCCTGGAGTTCTACGCCGGCCTGACGGTCGACGGCATCTCGCCGAGCGCCTGCGTCGGCCTCAACGAGGTCGACTGCGCCCACGCCGACTTCGTGAACCGCGAGGTCGGGATGTTCATCGACGGTCCCTGGGCCCGCGCCCAGCTGGAGGACCTCAACGACGAGTACGCCGACCAGTGGGCCACCGCGCCCATCCCCGGTGTCGACGGCATGGCCCCCGCCTTCGGCGGCGGCTCCGACCTCGCCGTGTGGGGCACCTCCGAGCACCCCGAGGCCGCCTTCGACTACATCACCGTCCTGAACAGCAAGGACAACGCGATGCCCTACAACGAGGTGTCGTCGATGTTCCCGACCTACGGTGACGTGCTGGAGAGCGACGCGTTCCAGGAGGACCCGGTCCTGGCCGGTGCCGCCACGCAGGCCACCGGCGACCTGCGCCTGTTCCCGGACACCGCCAACTGGGGCCACGTCCAGTGGGAGCTGACCACCATCCAGAACGCCGTGCAGCGTCTGGCCCAGGGTGAGGACGCCGACGACGTCCTGCCCGAGCTGAACGAGGAGCTCACCGAGGCCCTCAACCGCGAGGTCGCCGAGTAACTCCCGTCCGCGTATACCTCGCGCACGCTCCAGGGGCGGTCGCCCGAGAGGCGGCCGCCCCCGCTCAACCCGCCAGGAACGGCTCATGACACAAACGCTGGAACGCCCCACGGAACCCGAGGCCCGACGGCCCCGGGGGAGGTCGGGCCTGTCGCACCGCACGCGCCTCAGGTTCGTTCCCTACCTCCTGATCCTGCCCGCCCTGACCGTGCTGGCCGTGGTCCTCCTCTGGCCCATCGGCCAGATGGTGTGGATCTCGCTGCACGACTACGGTCTGCGTCAGCTCCAGGGCCAGGAAGCCAACTGGAACAACTTCGGGCACTACCTCTACGTGCTCACCGACGACCGCTTCTGGTCGATCTTCCGCAACACCATCGTCGTCTGCCTCTCCATGGTGGTCCTGACGATGATCCTCGGAACGCTCGTCGGCATCCTCATGCACAAGCTTCCGAAGTGGGCCTCCACCGCCCTGGGGCTCGGGCTGATGCTGGCGTGGGCCACCCCCGTCATCAGCGCCGCGATCGTCTACCGCTGGCTGTTCGACACCCGGTACGGGCTGGTCAACACCATCCTGGACAGCCTCCCGAACTGGCTGGTCGGCTCGGGCTGGAACGAGTACAACTGGTTCAACGCGCCCGAGACGCTGTTCCCGATCCTGATCATCACCGTGGTGTGGCAGTCGTTCCCGTTCGTCGCCATCAGCGTGCTGGCCGGGCTCAAGAGCATCCCGAACGAGCTCTACGAGGCCGCGCGCATCGACGGCGCGACCGCCTGGCGGAGCTTTTGGAACGTCACCTTCCCGATGCTCCGGCCGCTCTTCGCACTGCTGCTCATCCTCCAGGTGATCTGGGACTTCCGCATCTTCACCCAGCTGTTCATCCTCGCGGGCGGCCTCACCAACCGGGACATCCACCTGATCCCGACCTACATCTACCAACTGGGCTTCGCCTCGACCCCGCCCAACTACGGCATGGGGTCGGCGATCGCCGTGATCATGACCGTCCTGGTGCTCGTGATCAGCGCGTACTACCTGCGCGCGATGATCCGCCAGGAGGAGGCCCGATGAACAACGTGTACCGTCTGCGCAAGGCCCTCGGCAGGCTCGGCGCCTACCTCGCGGCCCTGGTGGTCTTCGTCTTCGCGGTCTTCCCCGTCTACTGGGTGCTGGCCACGGCGCTGCGGCCCACCGGGGAGATCTTCACGCGCGAGCCCACCCTCTTCCCCCGCGAGATCACCTTCGAGCACTTCGAGCGGGTCCTGTCCGGCGTACTCATCCCCGGCACGTCCTTCTGGTCCTTCCTCACCAACAGCCTCATCATCACCGTCGGCGCGGTGTCCTTCGGCGCCCTGCTGGCGCTGCTCGCGGCGATCGCCGTGGCGCGGTTCCGGTTCAAGCTGCGTTCGGCGTTCATCATCATGCTGCTGGTGATCCAGATGGTCCCGGTGGAGGCGCTGATCATCTCGCTCTTCATCAACTTCTTCCACCTGGGCAAGACCCTGGACATCGAACTGGTCGGCAACCTGAGCGGCGTCTTCGTCATCTACGTCGCCGTGTCCCTGCCGATCACCATCCTGATGATCCGCAACTTCGTGTCGGCGGTGCCCCGGGAACTGGAGGAGGCCGCGGCCATCGACGGCGCGAACGGCTGGACCATCTTCTGGCGCATCCTGATGCCGCTGGTCGCGCCCGGTCTGGCCGCCGCGAGCATCTTCGCCTTCATCACCGCTTGGAACGAGTTCCTGGTCGCGTTCACGTTCCTCCAGAACAACACCGGTGCCTACACGCTGCCGATCTCGCTCCAGTACTACTTCGGCGCGGTGTCCATCGAGTGGGGCTCGATCATGGCCGCCTCGACCCTGCTGACCGTACCGGTGATGATCTTCTTCCTCTTCGTCCAGCGCCGCATGGTCTCCGGTCTGACCATGGGAGCCGTCAAGGGCTGACCGCCCGCGACCGTCACCTCCACCACCCCGTCCCCGCTACGCGTCTGCCCTCCCCTGGGCACCCTTGCTCACGAACGGAGTTCGTCATGCCGCACGACCCGACACTGGAGCGTCTGGCCAACGCCACGCTGCTGGTGCCCTTCGAGTCCCTCCATGCCCCCCGATGGATTCTGGACGGGCTGGCGGACGGGATCTCCGGCGTCTGTCTCTTCCACAACAACCTGGAGAGCCCCGAGCAGGTCACCGCGCTCAACGCGAGCCTGTGCGAGGCCACGGACACGCCCCTGATCTCGCTGGACGAGGAGGGCGGCGACGTCACCCGCATCGGCCAGGCCCGGGGAAGCGACTACCCCGGCAACGCCGCCCTGGGCGCGGTCGACGACCCCGAGCTGACCCGCGCCACCCTGCGCGCGCTGGGACGGCAGCTGTCGGGGCTGGGCTTCAACATGGACCTGGCCCCTTCGGTGGACGTCAACGTCGCCGACGACAACCCCGTCATCGGCACCCGTTCCTTCGGGGCCGACGCCGAGCTGGTCGCCCGGCACGCGGCCGCCTCCGTCCGGGGCCTCCAGGAGGCCGGGGTGGCCGCGTGCGCCAAGCACTTCCCCGGCCACGGCGCCACCTCCCAGGACTCCCACCACACCCTGCCCCGTGTGGAGGCCGACGCCGACCTGCTGCACCGCCGTGAGCTGCTGCCGTTCCGGGCGGCCATCGACGCCGGGGTGCGCTCCATCCTGACCGCGCACATCGAGCTGCCGGGTCTGGGCGGCGGCGACGGCCCCGCGACCCTGAACCAGGCCCTGCTCAACGACCTCCTGCGCGGTGAGCTCGGTTTCGACGGGGTCGTGGTCAGCGACGCGATGGACATGCGCGGGGTCAGCGGTGAGATCGGCATCCCCGAGGCCAGCGTGCTCGCGGTGGCCGCCGGGTGCGACCTGCTGTGCCTGGGCCGGTTCGTGTACGCCGACCAGGTCGCCCAGGTGCGCACCGCGCTGGTGGAGGCGGTCCGCGACGGGCGCCTGTCCGGTGAGCGCCTGGAGGAGGCGGCCGACCGCAACGCCCGCCTGCGCCAGTGGATCAGGAGTTCCGCCGAGGAGCGGTCGGCCGGGGCCGACGGTTCCGATCGGGTCGGTCTGACCGGGGCCCGCCGCGCCACCCGCGTGGACGGCGACATCCCTCCGCTGGAGAACCCCTACGTGGTCGAGGTGGACGCGCCGGCCGGGGTGGCCGTCGGCGACGTGCCGTGGGGCCTGGGCCCCTGGTTCGCGGACACCGTGCGGGTCTCACCCGAGACCGACGAGCCCGCCGCCGTGCTGGCGGCCGCCGCCGACCGCGACCTGGTGGTCGTGGTGCGCGACGCGCACCGTTACCCGACCGCCCAGGCGTTCGTCAACGGCCTCCTGAGCGCCCGGCCGAAGGCCGTGGTGGTCGAGATGGGCCTACCCATCTGGCGTCCCGACTGCGGCGCCTACGTGAGCACCTACGGCGCCGCCCACGTCAACGGGCTCAGCGCCGCCGAGCTCCTCGGCTCCGCGGGCGCCCTGGAGGCCGCCCGGTAGCGGGCGCACGCCACACAGCCCCTCCCCGGGCGTACCCACCCCGTACGCCCCGCCGCGGCCCGGTCCCCACCTCTCCTCAAGGGACCGGGCCGCGGATGTTCCACCGGATACGACACCGGGGACGACATCACACATGTCCCCGAAAGCCGGTAGGAGAAGTACCCTTGGCCTGTAGCATCCCGGCCGCGGACGACACTCGTCGGCGCCCGGTGCCCCATTCGCCCTTCTAACCACGGCATAATCACAGCATGCGCCTTTCAGCCCGGGTCGACTACGCGCTTCGCGCGGCCGCAGAGCTCGCTGTCGCCAGCGACGGTCCGGTGACGGCCGAGCAGCTCGCACGCGCGCAGGCCATCCCCGGAAAATTCCTAGAGAACATCCTCACCCAGCTACGCCGCGCCGGACTGGTTCGCAGCCAACGGGGCCCCGTCGGCGGCTACTGGCTGGCCCGACCAGCGGCGGAGATCTCCCTCGCCGACATCATCCGTGCGGTCGACGGGCCGCTCGCCAACGTGCGCGGGGAACGCCCCGAACACGTCGACTACGACGGAGCCGCCCGCAGCCTGCAACAGGTGTGGATCGCCCTGCGCGCCAGCGAGCGCTCCATCCTGGAGGGGGTCAACCTCCAGCACCTGGTCACCAACGAACTCCCCGAACAGGTGCGCGTGCTGGCCGAGGACCCCGAGTCCTGGGTCAACCACACCCACCGCTGACGGACGCCCCCAGGGGGCACCGCCCAGAACACCGCGAGCCGGTCACCCCTGGAGGGGTGACCGGCTCGCGCGGTGAGGACTCGCAACAGTCCGCGTGGGCTGGCGGCCGGGTGTCACACACCCGCCATGTCGGCGACCTGGGGCACACGGTCCGGGACGGGAGCGATGCCGAGGTCCTGCGCCGGGACGGGGTCGGCCGTGACCGCGTCGCCCAGCAGCGCGGCCTCCTGGAGCTCGGCCAGGGCCAGCTGGTCGGAGACCTCCCGGAGCACCTGCGAGAGCGGTACCCCGAGGGCACCGCAGATCGAGGAGAGCAATTCGGAAGAGGCTTCCTTCTGTCCCCGTTCGACCTCGGACAGGTAGCCGAGGGAGACCCGTGCATCGGCCGACACCTCTCGGAGGGTGCGACCCTGGCGCTGGCGCAGCCGCCTGAGCACGTCACCAAGTAGGTGACGAAGCAGGACCATCATTCGCGCTCCCTCCCACCGGTAACGACCTTCATATACAACACCGTACCTGCCCCACGCCCGATTCGGGCACCTCTTGCCGTCCTGTTCGCTGGAGGGGGAACCTCGTCCGGGGGTGGTTTTGTTCCCCGGCCCCGGGGGAGGTGGACCAGCCGGAGGGATCAGGCCCGGGTGTCTGGCGTCGCGTCCCCGCGAACGGCGGTCCTCAGGAGCGCCAGCGCACCCGCGACCGTGTCAAGGCGGATACCCGCACGATCCCCGGTGAAACAGAACCGGCGGACCCACGTGTGTGAGTCCGGTCCCGCCACCGCCACGTAGACGGTGCCCACGGGCTGGCCGTCCTGGGGCTCGGGCCCCGCCACTCCGGTGACCGCGACCCCGTAGTCGGCACCGACGAGCCGCCTGACGCCGCGCGCCATGTGGGCGGCGACCTCCGGGTGCACGGCCCCGTGCTCGGCCAGCAGGCCCTCGGGGACCCCCAGTACGGAGGCCTTGGTGTCGGTGGCGTAGGTGACGGCCCCGCCCCGGTAGGTGGTGGAGGAGCCGGGCACGGAGGTCAGGTGGGCGCCGATCATCCCCCCGGTGAGGGACTCCGCGCTGGCGGCGGTGGACCCGGCGTCGAGCAGCGCCCGGTGCGCGGCCCGCGCGGCGTCCAGCGCCGCGCGCACCGGCTCGGCTTCGGTCCCCGCTCCGCCCACGGCGCTACGCCTGCGCGCCGTCCGCGCCCTTGGCGCGCACGAGCCGGACGGCGTCGGCCACGTAGGTCAGCCCGGTCCAGAGCGTGACGGCCAGGGCCGCCGCCATGACGCCGTGCGCGATCCACGTGAACACGTCGGTGAACGGGAGCAGCTGCAACGGGAACAGGTAGATGCTGATCGCCACGATCTGGAGGACCGTCTTGAGCTTGCCCCCGCTGCTGGCGGGCATGACGCCGTAGCGCAGTACCGCGAAGCGCAGCGCGGTCACGCCCCACTCGCGCAGCAGGATGGCGGCGGTGACCCACCACCACAGGTCGCCCTGGATCGACAGCACGATCAGTGCCGCGCCGGTCAACGCCTTGTCGGCGATGGGGTCGGCGATCTTGCCGAAGTCGGTGACCAGGTTGTGGCGGCGGGCCAGCTCGCCGTCGACGCGGTCGGTGATGGCGGCGAGCACGAAGACGGAGAACGCGGCGATCTGCCACCCGAGACCGGGCAGGAACATGAACCAGACGAAGACCGGCACCATGACCAGGCGGGTCATCGTGAGGATGTTCGCGATGTTCCACAGCGGGGCCTGGGAGGCGGGCGGGTCCGCGGGGTCGTGGGTGCTCATCTGTCGGCGCTGTCCCCGTCCTGCTCCGCGACGAGGTCGGCCCCCATCGACTGGATGACGGTGGCGCGCACCAGGTCGCCGACGGCCAGGCCCTCGCCGTACAGGATGGTGCTGCCGTCGACCTCGGGCGCCTGGTGCTCGGCGCGGCCCTCGTAGGCGCCGTCCTCAAGGACGGTCTCCACCAGGACGGTCACCTCGGTGCCGATCCGCTCCTCGGCCCGCTGGACCATGAGTTCCTCGGCCAGGCGGTTGAGCGTGTCGACGCGCTCCTGGACGACCTCCTCGGGCACCTTGCCCTCGTGCTTGAGGGCCTCGGTTCCGTCCTCGTCGGAGTAGCCGAACACGCCGATGGCGTCCAGGCGGGCCTCGCTGAGGAAGGCCACCAGCTCCTGGAACTCCTCCTCCGTCTCCCCGGGGAAACCGACGATGAAGTTGGAGCGCGCACCGGCCTCCGGCGCGCCCTTGCGGGCGGTCTCCAGCAGCTCCAGGAAGCGTTCGCGATCGCCGAACCTGCGCATGCGGCGCAGCAGCGGACCGCTGGCGTGCTGGAAGGACAGGTCGAAGTAGGGCACCACGCCGGGGGTGGTGGTGAGCACGTCCACCAGCCCGGGGCGGACCTCGGCGGGCTGGAGGTAGCTGACCCTGACCCGCTCCAGGCCCTCGACGGCGGCCAGGCGCGGCAACAGCTTCTCCAGCGCGCGCACGTCGCCCAGGTCCTTGCCGTAGGACGTGGAGTTCTCGCTGACCAGGAAGACCTCGCGCACGCCCTCGCTGGCCAGCCACTCGGCCTCGCGGACGATCTCGTCCGGCTGGCGGGAGATGTAGGCGCCCCGGAAGGCGGGGATGGCGCAGAAGGTGCACCGTCTGTCGCAGCCGGAGGCGATCTTGAGGTTGGCGACGGGGCCGCCGCTCAGACGGCGGCGCGGGGTGGCCGCGCGGTAGGGCAGCTCGGTGCCCTCGGCACCCGCCGCGTCGGCGAACGCTGCGTGCCCGGGCACGTGGACCTGGGAGGCGTCGCGGTCGGCGGGGCTGATCGGCAGCAGGGTGCGGCGGTCGCGGGGGTCGTGCGGAACCAGCGTGCGTCCGGCGACGACGTCGTCGAGCCGGTCGGTGATGGCGGCGTAGTCGTCGAACCCGATCACGTTGGCCTCGGGCAGCGCGTCGGCCAGCTCGGAGCCGTAGCGTTCGGCCATGCAGCCCGCGGCGACGACCTTCCCGCCGCCCTCCGCGGCCTCCAGCAGGGTCTCGATGGAGTCCTGTTTGGCGGCGTCGATGAACCCGCAGGTGTTGACGACGGTCACGTCGGCCTTGGTGTCGTCGTCGACGAGGTCCCAGCCGCCAGCGGCAAGGCGTCCGGCGAGCTCTTCGGAGTCGACCTCGTTACGCGCACACCCCAGGGTGACGAGTGAGACAGTACGGCGCGATGACATGGCTTCCAAGCGTGTGGGTGAGCTACGGGTGCTGCGGGGCGAGGCGCGGCCGGAGGCCGGGGTGACCGGTCGGGTCGTGCTCGCACGAGGGCGTCGCATGTCGCCGCCCGCAGCCCCCCACACTACCGTGGTTGACCTACCCGCCCGTACCCCGGCCTCGTCCGGTCCGGAGCCGGACCGCGCCGTGGAGACACCCGTCAGTCGCCCAGGCCCCGCGCTCCGATGGTGAACTCGCGGACCTCGCCGATCTGGCCGCTGGGCCCGTGGTCCTCGCCGTCCACGGCCACGTCGACCGCGCCCGCGTTGCCGACCCACAGGTTCAGCGGCTGCTCGGCCGCGTACTCCTGGGACTCGCCCTCCAGGAGGAACCCGGTGAAGAGGCCCTCCCCCTCCGCGTCCTTGACCTCGATCCAGCTGCGGCCGGTGCCGGACAGGGTGACGGTGAACTCCGCCGGAACGACCTCGACGGGCGGCTCCGCCCGCTCGAGGGGCACGGCGGCGTCCTCCGGACGCAGCGCGGAGTCGACCGCCTCGTCGCCGCTGGCGCGGGCCGACTCGAAGGCGGTCCGTACGGGGTTGCCCTCGTCCCAGCCCTGCCAGGTGCGTACGCCCACGAACACGGCGGCGATCAGGATCAGTCCGACCACGGCCCACGGCCAGTGGCGCCGGAACGCCTCGGCCCTCCGGCTGGTCGTGCCGCTGACCCCGCTGCGGGGGGCCGCCGCGCGGGCCGCCCCCGGGCCCGGTCCGGGAGGCGGGCTCTGCGGCCTGCTGTGCCGACCGGGCCGCCGCGGCCCGGGGACCCCGTTGCCCGCCCCCGCGGGAACGCCCCTGGGGCGGTTGCGCCGGGGCGGTCGGGCCAGCTTCTGGTTGCGCTCGAAGTGCCCCCAGCTCTCCGCCCGCTGCTCGGGGTCGGCCTCCGCGTCACCGATGCTGCGGGGGACGTCCTGGGGCGCCTCGCGTTCGTCGGCCCCGGTGTGGGCGCGTCCCCCCTGCGCGGCGGCCACACGCGCCGCCTTCGGCTGGGCGGACGGGTGCCGGGGCAGGGGGACGAAGGTGGCCTTCTCGGGTGAGGCGTGTTCCCGTTCGAACTCCTCCAGCAGCGGTGCGGGGTCGATTCCGAAGAGCTTGCAGATCCTCCGGATGTGCCCGCGGGCGTAGAAGTCCCCTCCGCAGGGGACGAAGTCCTCGTTCTCGATCCCCCTCAGGACCTGCATGCGGATGCGTGTACGTGTGCTCAGGTTCTCCAAGGAGCAACCCGCCGCGATCCGTGCGGCGGACAGGGTCTGGCCGATCGTCGCCATGCGCACTCCCCCCGCGACTGTCTGTGCCTACGTCTACCCACTCTGCTACTCGGACACGGACAACGCAGGTCACCACGCCCCATGAAGGACTCAAGATCGCGCCAAATCGGACGTCACGGACGTGGTGTCCGTCTCATCCGCCCCGGATGTCGGTGAGCACCGCCGCGAGGTCGTCCGGCTGCACGAGCACGTCGCGCGCCTTGGAACCCTCGCTGGGGCCGACCACGTCGCGGCTCTCCATGAGGTCCATCAGACGGCCCGCCTTGGCGAACCCGACCCTGAGCTTGCGCTGGAGCATCGACGTGGAACCGAACTGGGTGGTGACCACCAGCTCGACCGCCTGGACCAACAGGTCCATGTCGTCGCCGATCTCCTCGTCGATCTCCTTCTTCTTGGTGTCGACGACCGCGACGTCCTCGCGGTAGCTGGGCTCGGACTGCTTCTTGCAGTGGTCGACGATCCCCCGGATCTCCTTCTCCCCCACCCAGGCGTTCTGGAGGCGGATGGGCTTGCCCGCGCCCATCGGGAGGAAGAGCGAGTCCCCCTTGCCCACGAGCTTCTCCGCACCGGGCTGGTCGAGGATGACCCGGCTGTCGGCGAGGCTGGAGGTGGCGAAGGCCAGCCGGGAGGGGACGTTGGCCTTGATCAGCCCGGTCACCACGTCGACGCTGGGGCGCTGGGTGGCCAGCACCAGGTGGATTCCGGCGGCGCGCGCGAGCTGGGTGATGCGCACCACCGCGTCCTCGACGTCGCGCGGGGCGACCATCATGAGGTCGGCGAGCTCGTCGACGATCACCAGCAGGTAGGGGTAGGGCTCGTAGACGCGTTCGCTGCCCAGCGGCGCGGTGAGCTCGCCCGTGCGCACGGCGGCGTTGAAGTCGTCGACGTGCCTGAACCCGGAGGCCGCGAGGTCGTCGTAGCGGCGGTCCATCTCCCCCACCACCCACTGGAGGGCTTCCGCGGCCTTCTTCGGGTTGGTGATGATGGGGGTGATCAGGTGCGGGATGCCCTCGTACATGGTCAGCTCGACCCGCTTGGGGTCGACCAGGATCATGCGCACCTCGTCGGGGGTGGCGCGCATCATCAGCGAGGTGATGAGCCCGTTGATGCACGTGGACTTACCGGCGCCGGTCGCACCGGCGACCAGCACGTGCGGCATCTTGGCGAGGTTGGCGACCACGTTGGAGCCCTCGACGTCCTTGCCCAGCCCCACCAGCATCGGGTGGTCGTCCGAGGTGGCCGCCGAGGAGCGGAGCACGTCGCCCAGACTCACGATGTCCTTGTCGGTGTTGGGGATCTCCACACCGATCGCGGACTTGCCGGGGATGGGCGACTGGATGCGCACGTCGGCGCTCTTCACCGCGAGCGAGATGTTCTTGGACAGCGCCGTGACCTTTTCGACCTTCACCGCCGGGCCGAGTTCGATCTCGTACCGGGTGACGGTGGGGCCCCGGGTGAACCCCGTGACCTCGGCGTCGATCTTGAACTGCTCCATGACACCGCTCAGGGCGGCGACCACGTCGTCGTTGGCCTGGGTGCGGGGCTTGACCGGGGTGCCCGGCTTGAGCATGGTCGGTGCGGGCAGCTCGTAGTCGCCCTCGACCACGCGGGAGGGGATGGAGAGCTGTTCGGTGGTGGCCGGAGCCGGGGTGGGGTCGGGGACCGGGGCCTTGGGCTTCTTGCGGGCGGGCTTCTTCGCCGCTGCGGCCGCCGCGGCCCCGGCCTCCTCCTCGTCGGTGAGGGCGGGGGCGATCTCCCCCTTCTCGGGGTCGCTGGGCAGGACCGGGCTGTCGTAGGGGCGCTCGTGGTCGCCCGCCACGCTCTCCGAGGCCTGGGCCCTGGGTTTGCGCCTGCGCTGCTTGGCGGGCTTCTCCGGGTCCGCGCCGAGCAGTCCGATGCCCGAGTCCGGGCCGCTGTCGCGCTCCATGAGGGCGCCGAACAGGGTCTGGAGGCGGTCCGGGATGCGTCGGATCGGGGTGGCGGTCACCACGAGGACGCCGAAGACCAGGACGAGGGCGAGCAGGAGCCCGGTGATCCAGGGGGTGACCACCGCGCTGAGCGGCCCGGAGGCGACGAACCCGATGACGCCGCCCGCCTCTTGGAGGCCCTCGACGCCGTCGGCGGGCTGCGGGATGCCGTGGGCGATGTGGATGAGCCCGAGCAGACCGAGCATGATCGCGGTGACCCCGATGAACAGGCGCCCCGCGTCGCCCTCCCTGCTCGTGCTGGGCGTGCGCATGAGCTTGACCGCGATGGGCAGGAAGAGCAGCGGGAGGATCGGTGAGAAGGTGCCGAATCCGCCCACGACCACGAACCGCGTGGCCTCCAGCAAGAGGCCGTCGCTCTGCCACCACACGGCGGCGGCGACCAGGATGCCCAGGGCCAGCAGGATCAGCCCGGCGCCGTCGCGGCGCAGATCCGGGTCGAGGCCGCGCGCGCTGCGCCCCACCGCCCGAGCCGCGCCGCCCACGGTGTGCGCGACGACCTTCCACACCACCAGCAGGAACTGCCCGAACAGGGTGACCACGTAGGCGATGGGCCCGTCGGGCATACGCTTCTTCGCCGCGGGTCTGCGCGCCGCGGGCTTCTTGCGCCCAGCACCGCCTGAGGAGGCACGCGTGGCCATCGGGGGGTCACCTCCACCGGAGACGGGATCGATTCCGAGGTCCGGGCACAGCGGCCCGGCACGGCGGGAAGCCTACTAAGCCGGCCAAGCCGGGGCACGGAAGGACGCGCGGCGTGTCGCGCTCGAACGGGAACGGCCCGGCCCGGGAGCGGGTTCGCTCCCGGGCCGGGCCGTGGTGTCATGTCTCCCCTGCGGTCAGACCTCGACCAGGACGGGGATGATCATGGGCCGTCGGCGGTAGGTCTCGTTGACCCACCGGCCCGTGCTGCGGCGGATGAGCTGGCGCAGCTGGTGCGGGTCGTTCACCCCGTCCGCGGCGGCCTTGTCCAGGGCGTCCTGGATCTTGTCGATGACGTCGTCGTAGGCCTCGGCGCCCATGCCCGCGCCCCGGGTGTGGATCTCGGGGTCGCCGAGGATCTTCCCCGAGCCCGAGTCCACCGCCACGACGACGGAGATGAAGCCCTCCTCGCCGAGGATGCGGCGGTCCTTGAGCGCGGCGTCGGTGACGTCGCCGACCGAGGAACCGTCCACGTACACGTAGCCGGCCTGCACCGCGCCGACGATCTTCGCGCGGTTCTTGTACACGTCCACCACCACGCCGTCCTCGGCGATGACGATGCGGTCGTTCGGCACGCCCGTGAGCTTGGCCAGGTCCGCGTGGGCGCGCATGTGGCGCCACTCGCCGTGCACCGGCATGAAGTTGCGCGGGCGCACCATGTTGAGCACGTACAGCAGCTCACCGGCGGAGGCGTGCCCGGACACGTGCACGAGCGCGTTGCCCTTGTGCACGACCTTGGCGCCCCAGCGGGTCAGGCCGTTGATGACCCGGTTGACCGAGTTCTCGTTGCCCGGGATGAGCGACGAGGCCAGCAGGACGGTGTCGCCCTCCTCGATGCGGATCTGGTGGTCCCGGTTGGCCATGCGGCTCAGCGCCGCCATGGGCTCGCCCTGGGAGCCGGTGCAGACCAGCACGACCTCGTCGGCGGGCATCTTGTCGAGCTGCTTGACGTCGACGATGGTGTCGCCGGGGATGCTCAGGTAGCCCAGGTCGCGCGCGATGTTCATGTTGCGGACCATGGACCGGCCCACGAACGCGATCTTGCGGCCGTGCGCGGTCGCCGAGTCGATGATCTGCTGGACCCGGTGCACGTGGGAGGCGAAGCACGCCACCACGATGCGCTTCTCGGCCTGGCGGAACACCTTGTCGATGGCCTCGGTCAGGTTCCGCTCGTTGACGATGAAGCCGGGCTGCTCGGCGTTGGTGGAGTCCGACAGCAGGATGTCGACGCCCTCGTCGCCGAACCGGGAGAACCCGGCCAGGTCGGTGAGGCGGCCGTCCAGCGGGAGCTGGTCCATCTTGAAGTCGCCCGTGTGGAGTACCGTGCCGCCGGGCGTGCGGATGCCCACGGCGAGCGCGTCCGGGATGGAGTGGTTGACCGCGAAGAACTCCAGGTCGAAGGGGCCGAAGTCGTGGCGCTCCCCCTCCTCCACCAGGACGGTCTCGGGCTTGATCCGGTGCTCGCCGAGCTTGGCGCTGATCAGCGCCAGGGTGAGCTTGGAGCCCACGATCGGGATGTCGGCCCGCTCGCGGAGCAGGAACGGCACACCGCCGATGTGGTCCTCGTGCCCGTGGGTGAGCACGATCGCCTCGATGTCGTCGAGGCGGTCCCGGACGTAGTCGAAGTCCGGCAGGATCAGGTCGACGCCCGGCTGCTCCTCCTCGGGGAAGAGCACGCCGCAGTCGACGATGAGCAGACGGCCGTCGTACTCGAAGACCGTCATGTTGCGGCCGATCTCGCCGAGTCCGCCGAGCGGAACGATGCGCAGCACGCCCTTGCCCTGGGGCGGGGGCGGGCCGAGTTCGGGGTGGGGGTGACTCATACGGAACCCTCCGTCAGTCGTTCGACGCGCACGGCGCTGGCGGGCACGGCCTGGTGCGGGGCGAGGCCGATCGGGCCCTTGACCCCGGCGGCCGCCAGGTCCTCGCGCAGGAGGGCCTGGAGCTCGGACGAGGCGTCGGCGAGCGGTGTGCGGACCGGGCCGGACGGCAGGCCGAAGAGGTTCAGGATCGCCTTGGTGGTGATGACGCCCTGGGTGCGGAACATGCCGGTGTAGACCGGGGTGAGGCGGCGGTGGATGGCCAGCGCCTGGCCGACCTCGCCCGCGTCGAAGGCGTCGATCATGTCCTTGAGGTCGCTGCCGACGATGTGGCCGACCACGCTCACGAATCCGGCCGCGCCGACCGACAGCAGCGGCAGGTTGAGGATGTCGGTGCCGCAGTAGTACGCCAGGTCGGTGCGCTCCATGACCCAGGAGCTCGCGCCGACGTTGTCCTTGGCGTCCTTGTTGGCGACGATGCGCGGGTGCTCGGCCAGCCGGACCAGGGTCTCGGAGGCGATCGGCGTCCCGGTGCGGTGCGGGATGTCGTAGAGCATGACCGGCAGGTCGGTGGTGTCGGCGATCTCGGAGAAGTGCCGGATCAGCCCCTCCTGCGGGGGCTTGTTGTAGTAGGGCGTGACCGCGAGCAGGCCGTGCGCGCCCGCCTTCTCGGCGGCCCGCGCCAGCTTGACGCTGTGGCGGGTGTCGTTGGTGCCGACTCCCGCGACGATCTGGGCGCGGTCGCCGACGGCCTCGACCACCGTGCGCAGCAGGCGGTCCTTCTCGTCGTCGCTGGTCGTGGGCGACTCGCCGGTCGTGCCGCTGATGACGAGACCGTCGTTGTGCTGCTCGTCCACCAGGTAGGTGGCGAGGCGGGCGGCGCCGTCGTAGTCGAGTTCCCCGTCTTCGAGCATCGGGGTGACCATGGCGGTCAGCATCTTGCCGAACGGGCGGTTCTTGGTTTCCACCATCGTGTTGAAAGGCTCTCGGGCCCCCGCCCGGAAGGCGTCGGGGCCCTGGGTTGCCCTTCCTCCTCTCCATGTGCGTGAAACAGGTGTGTGTGCGTCCCGAGCCGGGTGCTTTCCTCCGTGCACGGGTGAAGACGGCGCTGTGTGTCCGTCGCCGCGACCGGTGAACGCTCTGACCGGAAGCGGGAAAGTCTGTGTGTCCCGCACACGTGGGAGTGCGCGGGAGCGGGCCCGGTTCGGCCCCCGTCCTCGCGGGTTGAGGTGAGGGGCCGTGTCCGGTGGTGCGGCGGACCGGGTCACCTGGAGCCTACGCGCTCGACCGGTGCCCGGCTGTGTGAACCTACCCGCACCGGGCCCGCGTCACTCGGACGGGGCCCGGTGCCACCGTGGTCGGCGCACGGTGTGCGGGTGTCGTTTCGGGCGTGTCTCAGTCGTCCTTGTTGTCGGGCAGGAACATGCTAACGACCCAGCTCACGATGGTGACGACGATGGCGCCCCAGAACGCGGGCCAGAACCCGTCGACGTAGAAGGGGACGTCGAACAGTCCGGCGATCCACGCGGTGAGCATGAACAGCAGCGCGTTCACCACCAGCCCGATCAGCCCGAGCGTGAGGGCGTAGAACAGGCAGCCGACCGTCTTCACGATCGGTTTGATGACCGCGTTGACCACACCGAAGATCGCGCCGACCACGAGGTAGACGACGATCTGACCGGCGGTGTCCTGCGCCGTGACGTCGATCCCGTCGATGAGGAGGACAGCGGCCCAAAGGGCCAGCGCGTTCGCGATAACTCTGATAATGAGGCTCACAACGTAGATGTTCCCATGCCGGTGCAAGGTCCGGAAACTCCGGCGTGGGTGATCTTCTCGACCGGCGTGTCGCCCACCGGCGCGCGCCGCCCCGGAACCAACCGAGAGGCCCCTCGTGTCCAGTGCTCAGTTCGTCCGTCCCGCCCGTGCCGCCGACGTGGAGCGGGTGGTGGACCTCCAGGTCGCGTCATGGCGCTCGGTGTACGGGGAGCTGTTGCCCGCCGAGGTCGCGGAGGGGCTCTCCGGCACGGAGGCCCGTGAGCAGTTCCGTGAGCAGTGGACGGCGGCGCTGGAGTCGCCGCCCACCTCCAAGCACCGGCTCGTGGTGGCCACCGACGAGGACGGCGGCGTGCGAACGGTGGTGGGGTTCGCCGCGTTCGGCCCCGCGGGCGACCCGGACGTGTGGCCCGCCAGGGACGCCGAGGTGTTCGCCCTGCACGTGGACCCGGAGCGGGTGCGGCAGGGCCACGGCAGCCGCCTGGTGAACGCGTGTGTGGACCACCTCGTGGAAGGCGGGTTCGACACCGTGCACGTGTGGGTTCCGGAGGAGGAGAACGCGCTGCGGACGTTCTTCGAGGCCTCGGGGTGGCGTACGGACGGCGCGCGGCGGGAGATCGACATGGGTCGTCTGCTCCCGATGGTACGGCTGCACGCGGCCGTCTCGGGCTAGGGCGGTGGAACCGGGGCCCCGGCGCGGCGACGGAGCGGCACCGGGGCCTTGGACCCACCGGTCGGGGGGCGGTCCGGCCAGGCACTACCGTTGGGTAGTTGTCCGGCGCGCCGCTCGGCGCGCCACCGTCTCGAAACTGGAGGACCGGCGCGTGGCCACGGTCAGTGAATGGGTCTCGGGGCTGCGCCCCCGCACGCTTCCGAACTCGATCGTCCCGGTGGCGGTCGGTACCGCGCTGGCCCTCTCCCTGGACGGGTTCGTCTGGTGGAAGGCGCTGCTCGCCCTTGTGGTGTCGATGGCGCTCCAGGTGGGGGTGAACTTCGCCAACGACTACAGCGACGGGGTCAAGGGCACCGACACCGAGGAGCGGACCGGCCCCACACGGCTCACCGCGAGCGGTCTGGCGGCCCCCCGGCAGGTGCTGGCCGCCGCGCTCGGGAGCTTCGCGTTCGCCGGTGCGGTGGGCCTCGTACTCGTGGCGACCAGCTCGTGGTGGCTGCTGCTGATCGGCGCCGCGGCGATCGCGGCGGCCTGGTACTACACGGGCGGCCGTACCCCGTACGGGTACCGGGGGCTGGGCGAGGTCTCCGTCTTCGTGTTCTTCGGCGTGGTGGCCGTGGTGGGCACGGTGTTCGTGCAGATGGGGTCACTGCCCTGGCAGGCGTGGGTGGCGTCGGTGCCGGTGGGCCTGCTCTCGTGCTCCGTCCTCGTGATCAACAACCTGCGCGACATCCCCACGGACCGGGAGACCGGCAAGATCACCCTGGCCGTCCGCCTGGGCGAGACCGGGACCCGCCGCCTCTACGCGGGCATGGTCGTGGCGTCCTTCCTGGTCGCGCTGGTCCTGACCTCGGTGTCCTGGTGGGTGCCGATCGTCCTGGTGTCGGCACCGCTCGCGGTGCCCCCGCTGCGCCGGGTGCTCGGCGGGCAGGTCGGCCGCGACCTGGTGCTCGGCCTCGGGGAGACCGGGCGGCTCCAGATGGCCTTCGGTGTGCTGTTCTCGGTGGCGCTCGCCCTGGGCTAGAAGGGTTAGGGTCGGTCGGGTGGACCAGAGCGACGAGGGCTTCTTCGCGAGCCTGCCCGCGACCCGGGGTGCGGCGGGCGGACTCATCCGATCGGTGTCGGGAGACGTGCTGTTGGTACGGCGCGTGTACGACCCGGACCACCCCTGGGGCGTGCCCGGCGGGATCATGGAGGCCGAGGAGTCCCCCCTGGCCGCCTGCCGCCGGGAGATCGTCGAGGAGCTGGGCGTGACCCCGCGCGTGCGCGCCGCGCTCGTCGTGGACTGGGTGCCGCCCAGCCCGCCCCGCACGGCCGCCTACCAGTGGGTGTTCCGGGCCGACGTGCCGCACACCGACTTCCGGTTGCAGCCCGAGGAGCTGTCGGGCTGGGAGTGGGTGGGGCCGGAGCGGCTCTTCGACCACCTCCCGGAGGGAACGGCCCGACGCATGCTCGCCGCCGTCGAGGCGGACGACCGGGGCGGGGGCCCGGTCTACCTGGAGAACGGACACGCCGTCCTGCCTGGTCCGTCCTGAGTGATCCCACCTTGGGACCCCGAACCGGTTACGATGCCCGCCCCGCCTACGTACCCCCTTGGAGAACCGTGCCGAGCGACCACCCCACCGATCCCCGCGAGCTGGCCCCCGACCCGGTGGCCTGGGCCGAACGCAACGCCGACCAGGCCGACGCGTTCGACACGATCGGAGAACGCTACGACGAGGCCTTCCCGAACAAGGAGGGTCAGGAGGACTGCGTCCGCAGGCTGTTGACCCTGCTGCCACCGAACGCGCAGGTCCTCGACCTGGGTTCGGGGACCGGTCTGCCCACCGCGCGGCAGCTGGTCAGCTCGGGTGCCCGGGTGACCGGGTTCGAGATCTCCGAGGGGATGATCGAGCTGGCCCGCCGCAACGTCCCGGAGGCGCGGTTCCGCCGGGCCGACATCGTCGACCTCGATCCGGTGGAGCGGTCCTACGACGCCATCGTGGCGTTCTTCTCGCTGCTGTGCCTGCCCAAGGAGCGCATCCCCCAGGCCCTGGGCCGTGTGCGCGCCTCGCTGGTTCCCGGCGGGCTGGTGTGCCTGTCGATGGTGGAGGCGGACGTCGACGACCAGGCCATCCCCTTCCTGGGCACCGAGATCCGTGTGTCGGGGTACCCCCGGGCCGAGCTGCGCGAGGTGGTGGAGCGCGCCGGGCTGGTCATCGAGGACGAACGGGTGCTCACCTACGAGCCGGAGGGCGCGCACCCCGAGACGCAGATCTTCCTGACCTGCCGCCGGGGCGCCTGAGCCGGACCCCGGGCCGACGGGGAAGCGACGGAGGGGGACCGCCGTGGCGGCGGTCCCCCTCGTGCGGTGTGCGGTGGCTACTCCAGGCCGAGGAGCGGCTCCAGGCCCAGCGTGAGGGGCTCGGCCAGCTCGGCGGTCCGGCGCACGCCCAGGAGGACGCCGGGCATGAACGAGGCGCGGTTCATGGAGTCGTGGCGGATCTTCAGGGTCTCGCCGTCGGTGCCGAACACCACTTCCTGGTGGGCGATGAGCCCCTGGACGCGCAGCGCGTGCACGCGGACGCCCTCGACGTCGGCGCCGCGGGCGCCGGGGATCTCCGAGGTGGTGGCGTCGGGCATCGGCCCGGCCCCGGCCTCGCGGCGGGCCTCGGCGACCAGCTCGGCGGTGCGGTAGGCGGTGCCGCTGGGGGCGTCGGCCTTGTTCGGGTGGTGCAGCTCGATGATCTCCGTGGTGTCGAAGTAGGGCGCGGCCTTCTTCGCGAAGTGCATCATGAGCACGGCGGCGATGCCGAAGTTGGGTGCGATGAGCACCTTCGCCCCGGGCGTGGCCGCCTGGAGGGCGCGCACCTCGGCGAGACGGGCCTCGTCGAAGCCGCTCGTGCCGACGACGGCGTGGATGCCGTGGCCGATCAGCCAGGCGAGGTTGTCCATCACCACGTCGGGATGCGTGAAGTCGACGACGTAGTCGGCCCCCAGCACGGCTTCACGGTCGTCGGCGCTGTCCACGCCCGCGACGAGTTCCATGTCGTCGGCGGCCCGAACCGCCTTGACGACCTCTGACCCCATGCGCCCATCGGCGCCGAAAACTCCTACCTTGAACACGGCACGAGCGTAGCGGAGTCCGGCGTGGTGAGACGGGTCGGGGCGCGTCGCACGTGTCACTCTGACCCCATGGAACGCGACACGGAGCACTCACAGAAGCGGCTGGGGTCGCTGTTGAACGGGCTCCGTGCGGCTGTTCTGGGCGCCAACGACGGGATCGTCTCCACGGCGGGTCTGGTGGTGGGCGTGGCGGGGGCCACCCCGCACCGCGAGGCGCTGCTGGTCGCTGGGGTGGCCGGGACGCTCGCGGGCGCGCTGTCGATGGCTGCGGGCGAGTACGTCTCGGTGAGCACGCAGCGCGACACCGAGCGCGCCGCGATCGCCAGGGAGCGGCGCGAGCTGGCCGACGACCCCGACGGCGAGCTGGAGGAGCTGGCCGGGATGTACCGGGACCGCGGGCTCAGTGAGGACCTCTCCCGCAGGGTGGCCCGCGAACTCACCGACCACGACGCGCTGAGCGCGCACGTCGAGGTGGAGCTGGGTCTGAACCGGTACCGGGTCAACCCCTGGCAGGCCGCGTTCGCGAGCATGTTCTCCTTCCTGCTGGGGGCGATGGTGCCGCTGTTCGCCATGCTGCTCAGCCCCGACGCGTGGCGGCTCGCGGTGACGGTGGTCGCGGTGCTCGCGGCCACGGGTCTTCTGGGCGCGGTCAGCGCGAGGATGGGCGGCGCCCTGCCGGTGCGGGCCGCGCTGCGGTGCGTGCTCGGCGGCGCGTTCGCCATGCTGGTGACGTACACGGTCGGCACGCTGATCGGAAGCGCGGCCGGGGCCTGAGGTTCAGCGCACGGTGGCCAGGGTGAGAGCGAAGTCCCCCGCGTCGTCGGTCCACCAGCGGGTGAGGTCGAATCCGGCGGCGTCGAGTTCGGCGGTCAGGCCCTCGCGTCGGAACTTGGCGGAGATCTCCGTGCGCATCTGCTCGCCCTCGGCGAAGTCCACCTCCAGGTCCAGGTCGGCGACGCGTACGTGCTGGGCGGAGCGGGCGCGCAGGCGCATCTCGATCCACTCGCACTCGGCGTTCCACACCGCGAGGTGGTCGTAGGCGGCGGGGTCGAAGTCGCCGCCCAGCCGCTGGTTGATCACCGAGAGCACGTTGCGGTCGAACGCGGCGGTCACCCCGCCCGGGTCGTCGTAGGCGGCCACGAGCCGGGCCGGGTCCTTGACCAGGTCGGCCCCGAGCAACAGGCAGTCGCCCGGGTGCAGGACGTCGTGGATATCGCGCAGGAAGGAGGCGCGGGGCCCGGGTTCCTGGTTGCCGATGGTGGAGCCGAGCACCGCGAGCGTCTGGCGGCCGTCCTCGCTGACCGGGAGCAGGCCGAGGTGGCGTTCGAAGTCGCCGACCACGGCGTGCACGTCCAGCCCGGGGTAGTCGTCGGCCACCGGGCGGGCAGACGCGGCGAGGAACTCCCCGCTCACGTCGACCGGCACGAAGCGGGCCAGGTCCCCCTGCCGGCGCATGGCGTCCAGGAGCAGGCGGGTCTTGACCCCGGCCCCGGAGCCGAGTTCGATGAGCGCGACGGACCCGGCGGCCTCGGCGATCTCGTCGGCTCGCGCCTCCAGGATGGAGCGTTCGGCCCGGGTCGGGTAGTACTCCGGGAGCCGCGTGATGTCCTCGAAGAGCTCGCTGCCGCGTTCGTCGTAGAACCACTTGGGCGGCAGTTGTTTGGGGCGGGCGGTGAGGCCCTCCGCGACGTCGGCGCGCAGGGCCTTGTCGAGCTCGTCGGCGGTCAGGTTGCGGTCGATCCTGAACATGGTGCCTCCTGTGTCCCTTACGGATGTACCCGGGGCGGGCGGAGCCTGTGGGCCGCGCACCGGGGCTCAGCCGAGCGGCCGGACGTCGGTGTGCTCGCGGGTGGCCACGATCACCGAGTTCTCGGGGACCTGACGCCAGCCGCGCCCGTCGTCGAAGGGTTCGGAGGCCAGCCACACCCCCTCGCCGCGCAGCGTGTAGAGGGTGTCCCCCGCCGTCGTCCCGACGATCACGTCACCGTCGCTGGCCAGCAGGTTGTACCGGCCCGCCGAGAGCTCCCTGGCGCGGCGGACCGCCGACACCAGCGCCCCGGCGAGGTCGCCCGTACCGCGCCAGGTCCGTACGGTCTGCGCGAACAGGGGCGCGGAGTCCACGGGCGCCCGGGCGTCCAGGGCGTCGGGCGGGAAGGGCGCCGCCATCCCGGCCAGGAGCGCCTGGTCGTCCCGGGCCGCCCCGTTGTGGCTGAACAGCAGGCGGTCGGCACGGAAGGGCTGGGCCCCGGACTCCTCCGAGCCGAACCCGACCGTGGCGTCGCGGACGGCGGCCACCACGCACCCCGAGCGGATGGCCCGGGCGGCGTCGGCGAAGGAGGCGTCCCCCCAGATGGGCATGGCCCTGCGGTAGCGCAGCGGTTCGGGGTCCGCGGCGCCCTCCGGGTACCAGCCGACCCCGAACCCGTCGGCGTTGACGGTGCCGTACCGCTGGTGGCGCGGGGCCCAGGACTGGACGTGCAGTGAGTGGGGCGCCGCGTACAGCAGGTCGTGCACGGTGCGCGGCGGCCCCAGGTAGGCGAGGTGGCGGCACATCAGTCGCGGTCCGCGTCGCGCGCGCAGCGGAACCCGCTGAAGATCTGCCGCCGGACCGGGTGGTCCCAGTTGCGGAAGGTGGAGCGGACCGCCGTGGGGTGGGTGGCCCAGGAGCCGCCGCGCAGCACCTTGTAGTCGCGGTCGAAGAAGACCTCGGAGTACTCGCGGTACGGGAACGAGGCGAACCCGGGGTAGCCGTGGAAGGTGGTGGAGGTCCACTCCCACACGTCGCCGATGAGCTGACGCACCCCCAGGGGGGACACGCCGTCCGGGTGCCCGCCGACCGGGTGCGGGCCCAGGGCGCGCTGGCCGAGGTTGGCGCGGCTGTGGTCGGGGTCCCCGTCGCCCCAGGGGAAGCGGAGCGAGCGCCCGGTGGCGGGGTCGAAGCGGGCCGCCTTCTCCCACTCGGCCTCGGTGGGCAGCCGCCGTCCCGCCCAACGCGCGTAGGCGTCGGCCTCGTGGAACGACACGTGCTGGACCGGCTGGTCCGGCGGCACCTCCTCCACACGGCCGAACCGGCGCCGGGTCCAGGTCGTGCCGTCACGGTCCCAGAAGGCGGGTGCCTCGGCCTCGCGGCGCCGACACCACTCCCAGCCCCGCGCGCTCCACCAGCGCCGGTCCCGGTAGCCGCCGTCGTCCACGAACCGCTGGTAGGCGGCGTTGGTCACCGGATCGGTGTCGATCCAGTAGGCGTCCAGATCGACGGTGTGCGCGCCGCGCTCGTTGTCGTAGGACCAGGGGTCGTCGTCGGTGCCCATGGTGAAGGGCCCCGCGGGGACCAGGACCTCCTCGGACGGGGGCGGCACCGCCCGGGGAGGGGCCGCCTCCTCCTCCAGCAGGACCGGCGCTCCCCGGCGCAGCTGGTGGGTGGCGAGCATGGTCTCGTCGTGCTGGTGCTCGTGCTGGATGACCACGTGGTAGACGAATCCCGCCTCCAGCAGGGTCCTCTCCCCCGGAGCCCGGGGAGCGGGCACCGCGTCCAGGTCCGCCGCGTCGAGGGCGTCCAGGACCTCCCTGCGCACCCGGTCGTTGTAGGCGCGCGCCTCCTCCGGGCGCAGCAGGGGCAGCGCGACCCGGTCGGCCCGGGGGTTCTCGAAGGCGTCGTAGAGGCCGTCGATGTCCGGGCGCAGCGCCGCGCGCCCCCCTGCGGCCCGCAGCAGCCACTGCTCCTCGTAGTTGCCGATGTGCGCCAGGTCCCAGACCAGCGGGGACATCAGCGGGGAGTGCTGGGCGAGCAGGTCCTCCTCGTCCAGGGCGTCCAGTGTCAGGCCGTTGCTGCGCCTCCTGCCGCGGTCGAGTTCGGCGGCGATGCGCTCCTTGAGGCGTTCCTGTTCGCGGCTCATGCGGGACCTCCCCCGTGGGCGGCTCCGGCGCCGCCGTACTCCTCCTGCTCCCGGTGCGCGTCCTCACGCTCCCGGGGCCCGTCTCCGTCGCGCGGGACGGGGACGAGTGCGCCGAGCGCCCCGTCCGCCGGGCACAGCCCGCGCCGGACGTACAGGTCGGCGTAGGAGTCCACCAGATGGGCGAGCCCTGCGGCGCCCATCCCCGGCAGCGCCTCGACGGCGGCGTCGAAGCACACCCGCGCGCAGGCGGCGACGCCGGGGTCGGCCGGGCCCAGGCTGGCCGCGCGACGCCACAGGTCGGGAGCGGGCAGGCGGCCCCGGCACAGCCGTTCGGTGGCCTCCTCAGCAACGGCGCGGGCGCGGGGGTCGTCGACCAGGGCGGCGGCCAGGGCCACCGGCACCGGCCACCAGCGCAGCGGGAGGGCGTCGATCATCCGCAGCTCCCACCAACCGCGCGGGCGCACGGGCGGGAACAGCGTGGACAGGTGGAACTCCAGGTCGGCCTCGGTGGCGGGGCGGGCCCCGCGTCCGGCGATCCACTCGGCGAGGGTGATGCCGGGGTCGGCGGTCCACCCGCCTCCTCCGCCGGGGATCTCGGACACGGCGAGCACGTTCGCGTTCAGGGCGTACTCGGCCCAGGCGGTGGCCGGGTCCGCGTGGCTGTGCGACTCCAGGGCCGGGCGGGTGCGGGTGCCGTCGGTGGCGGCCCAGATCGCCCAGCGGGTGGACTTCCATCCGGTGGGGCGGCCGCGCCACACGGCGGAGTTGGCGAAGGCGGCCACCAGGACGGGACCGAGCCGGTGCACGAGCTCCCACCGGGAGACGGCGTCGGCGGCGTCGGCGCCGGTGTCCAGGCACACCTGTAGGGAGGCGGTGCTGCACATCATGGTGCGGCCGCTGGGCTCGCGGCGGTTGGTGAAGAACCGCTCCATGGCCGTGTAGCGGGGCAGGCGGAGCTGCCGGACGGGGGGCCGAACGGGGTCGAGCGCCGTCTCGGCCAGGTGCAGTCCGGCGTCGGCGAGGGTCTTGCGAATGTGGTCGAGGTCCCGGGCGAGCGCCTCGTGGGCGCGCGCCGGTCCGGGGAGGGCGGCGGAGCTGAGCTCGATCTGTCCGCCCGGCTCGAAGGTGATCCGGCTTCCCGCGGGCGGGGGGCCACAGGCCTCCAGCAGGTCCGCGAGGTGGTCGATGGTGACGGGTGCGGTGGGGCGCAGGGGGTCGGTGACGAGCCATTCGGTCTCCGCCCCGACCTTTCCTGGCGGGCCGGTCTTGAAGCAGACGCCGTTGACGTAGTCGTGGACGTCGTCGGTGGTCATGTACGTCATGGACAGCTCCCTCGGGTCGCGCCCCACAGGTCCTGCCCAGACACGCACGGTCACGAACGTGTGCGATCACCCTAAATCGGAAAGGCCGAGAGGGGCCGCCGGAGTGGGCGTGCCCTCTCACCGAGGACACGCCCGCTGGCGTCGGAGTTCACGGGAGGGGTTCCCGCGAACGCCCGCGAAACGTGACCACGATCACACGTTGTGGGTCTCGCTCCGGGCTTCCACGAAGCCCCTGACCCGGTCCTCGATGATCCGGCGTTCTTCCTGGTCAAGGTCGATGTCGAACACCTCACGCAACACGGTTCCCACCTCTCCCAGAGCCACCTCGCGGGTCTCCCCGGTGCCGTCGACCCGCTCCACCGACAACGTGGTGTCGTTCAGCTCGTGCCGGGTCCCGCCGACCGTGCGCGCCACCATCAGTCGGCCGCGGAACGGCGAACGCGGGTGGGAGGTGAGGAAATGGCTGAACACCGCGTAGTCCTGCGGCAGCGCCCCGGCGGTGGCGAAGGACCGGAAGAGGCGCCGTTCGCCCCGGCCGCACCTGGCCGGGGCGAACGGGTGTGGATCGCGGGAAGGAGGAGACGTCCGCGGTCAGCGGGGCGCGGGAGCGTCCGTCCGGGACCGGTCGGCCGACGGACCGTGTCTCCCACCGCCCGGCCGGTCCCGGGCCCCTACACGGGCAGAGGACCGGCGGGCCCGTCCGCCCGCAGGCGCCCCTCCTCGTCGGCGGCCGCCCAGTGGCACGCCACCCTGCGCTCCGCGCCGCCGCCCAGCACCACCGGGTCGACCGTCGTGCACAGGTGGGCCACCCCGGCCCGATCGGCCTCGCCCGAGGCCAGCACCGGGCAGCGCGGATGGAACCGGCACCCCGCGGGCACCCGCTTGGGGTCCGGCGGCTCGCCGGAGAGCACCACGGGCCCCTCCGACGACCCGGCGTCGGGCAGCACCGACAACAGGGCCCGCGTGTACGGGTGGGCGGGCGCGGACAGGACCTCCTCCACCGTGCCCAGTTCCACCACGCGCCCCAGGTACATCACGGCGACCCGGTCGGCGATGTTCCACGCCAGCCCGAGATCGTGCGTGGCCACCAGGGCGGACAGGCCCAGTTCGTCGCGCAGTTCCAGCAGCAGCCGCAGGATCTCGCCGCGCACCGACGCGTCCAGGGACGCCACCGGTTCGTCGGCCACCAGCACCTCCGGGTCCAGGACCAGGGCTCCGGCGATCACCACGCGCTGGCGCTGTCCTCCGGAGAGCTCGTGCGGGTACCGGGAGAAGAACCGCTCGGGCGGGCGCAGACCGGCCCGGGACAGCGCCCGGGACACCCGTTCGGTCTCGTCCGCGGTGGTGCCCTCGTGGATACGCAGCCCCTCCACGACCGACTCGTACACCGTCCGGCGCGGGTTGAGCGATCCCATCGGGTCCTGCTGCACGAGCTGCACCCGGCGCCGGTAGGTGCGCAGGTCGCGCGAGCGGTAGCCCAGCGGCCGCCCCTCGAACAGGACCCGGCCGCCGGTGGGGCGCTCCAGGCCGAGCAGGGCGCGGGCCAGGGTGGTCTTCCCGCAGCCGGACTCGCCGACCAGGGCGACGATCTCCCCCGCCGCCACGTCCAGATTGACCCCGTCCACGGCGCGTGCCGTCCCCCGGCCGCCTCCCGGGGCGGCCCCGGCCGCGAAGGCCACCCGCACGTCGTCGGCGCGCAGGATGGGCCCGGTGTCCTCGTGCGGGACCCCGGGGAGCGAGGGCCCTCGTGCGTCGGTGTCGGTGCTCAACGGCTCGTCTCCTCGGTGTCGCTGGTGCCCGTGTCGCTGGTGCCCGTGAGGCCCGTGGTGGCGGGTCCGCTCGGGCCGTCGGGACCGCTGCCCACGTGCACGCACGCGGCGTGCCGGTCCGAGCGGCCGTCGCGGTCCGGGCGCACCGGCCACAGCGGCGGGTCGACCGTGGCGCACACGGTCTCCGCCACGGCGCAGCGCGGCCGGAACACGCAGCCGGAGGGAGGGTCGGCCGGGTCGGGCGGGTCGCCGGGCAGGCCCCGGGGCGCCAGCCGCGAGGCCGGGTCCCCGATCTTCGGGAAGGCCGCGCTGAGCGCGCTCGCGTAGGGGTGGGCGGGGGCGTGCACGACCTCCCGCGCGGGCCCCTGTTCGACGACGCGCCCCGCGTACATCACCGCGACCCGGTCACAGGTGGCCGCCAGGACCGACAGGTCGTGGCTGATCATCAGCATCCCGATCCCGGTCTCGGCCACCAGCCGTTCCAGCAGGGCCAGGATCTGTGCCTGGATCATCACGTCCAGCGCGGTGGTGGCCTCGTCGGCGATGATCAGGCGCGGTTCGCAGGCCAGCGCCATCGCGATCATCACCCGCTGACGCTGTCCTCCGGACAGCTGGTGGGGGTAGTCGCGTCGGCGGGAGGCGGGCAACCCGACCTGTTCGAGGAGCTCGGCCACACGGGCGCCCACCCGGGCGGGCGCGACCAGTTCGTGGATGAGCAGCGGCTCGGCGATCTGGTCGCCGATCCGCCGCACCGGGTTGAGCGAGTGCATGGCGCCCTGGAAGACCACCGAGGCCCCCACCCAGCGCACGGCGCGCAGCCGCCCCCACTTCATCTGGAGGACGTCCTCGCCCTCCAGCAGGACGCTTCCGGTGACCTTCGCGCTGGCGGGCAGCAGGCGCAGCAGCGCCAGGGCCACCGTGGACTTGCCGCTGCCAGACTCCCCCGCCACCCCGAGGGTGTCGCCGGGGTCCAGGGACAGGTTCACGCCGCGCACGGCGGGGACGTCGCCGCCGCTCCCGGAGTAGGTGACGCGCAGGTCGCTGACGTCGAGAAGGGTGCTCAACTCTGCCCCCTGAGCCGTGGGTTGATGACGGACTCGACCGCGCGCCCGCACAGGGTGAAGGAGAGCGCGACCACGGCGATGGCCAGACCGGGCGGGACGATGTACCACCAGATCCCGGCGCTGATCGCCCCGGCGGTGCGGGCCGCCTCCAGGATGCCGCCCCAGGAGATGGTGGTGGGGTCGCCCATGCCGAGGAACGCGAGGGTGGACTCGGCGATGATGGAGGTGGCCACCAGCAGCGTGGTCTGGGCGAGCACCACCGGCATCACGTTGGGCAGCACGTGCCATCCCATGACGTGCGCGTGGCCGCCGCCCAGGGCGCGGGCGCGTTCCACGTAGGGGCGGGCCTCCACGGCGAGGGTCTGGGCGCGCACCAGCCGCGCGGTGGGCGGCCAGACGGTGAGGCCGATCGCGACGATGATGGTGCCGGTGCCCCGGGGCAGCACGGCGGCCAGGGCGACCGCGAGCACCAGGGTGGGCAGGACCAGGAACCAGTCGGTGACCCGCATGAGCACGGTGGACGCGATCCGGCCGCCGAGTCCGCCGGAGGAACCGAAGTGTCCCGCGGTGACGCCGACCAGGGTGCCGAGGGTGACCGAGACGAACGTGGCCAACAGGCCGACCGTGAGCGAGACGCGCGCGCCCCAGATGACGAGGTCCAGGATCGAGCGGCCGAAGTTGTCGGTGCCCAGGGGGAAGCGCCAGCTCGGCGGTTCGTGGGACTCGCCGGGTGCGCCGGTGATGGTCAGGTGGGTCTGGTCGATGAACAGCGGCGCGGTGACGGCGAGCAGGCCGATGGCGAGCAGCAGGCCCAGGCCGAGGAGCCCGGCCCGGTTGCGCGCGTACTCGCGCGCGAAACGGACGAGGGCCTCGCGGCGACGTCTGCGGGCCAGGGTGCTGGCGGAGACGGCCGGGGCGGGCGGGCCCCCGCCGGTCGCGGGTCCGGCCGAGGGGGGTCCGGTGGGAGTCGTCATGGGCGCACCCTCGGGTCGAGCAGCGGGTACACGAGGTCGGCCAGGAGGTTCATGAGGATCACCGAGGCCGCGAAAACCACGAACAGGCCCTGGACGAGGCCGAGGTCGGGTACGCGCAGGCCGGAGTAGAAGAGCTGTCCGAGTCCGGGCCAGGAGAAGACCGTCTCCACGAGGATGACCCCCGAGACGACCTGCCCGAGGTTGAGGAAGATCAGCGTCACGGTCGGCAGCAGGGCGTTGGGGACGGCGTGGCGGCGGCGCACCAGCGCGTCGCGCAGCCCCTTGGCGCGCGCGGTGGTCAGGTAGTCCGCGCCCTTCTCGTCCATGAGCGAGGAGCGCATGATCATGAGGTACTGCGCGTAGATCACCGCGACCATGGTCAGGACCGGCAGCACCATGTGCCGTGCGGTGCTGAGCGCGGTCTCCACCGGCCCGCTGGCGCCGGGCGAGACCATACCGCCGGTCGGGAACAGGCCGGGCATGAACCCGCGTCCGGAGGCCAGCAGCACGATCAGCAGCAGGCCGAGCCAGAACGTGGGCACCGACCAGAAGAACAGCGCCACCGCCGTGTTGATCCGGTCGCCGCGTCCGCCCGGCTTCCACCCGGCACGGGTGCCGAGGAACAGGCCGAGGAGCGCCGCGATGACCGTTCCGGTCCCGGCGAGCAGGATCGTCGGGCCGAGCCGTTCCAGGATGAGGTCGACCACCGGCTCCCGGTACTGGAAGGAGACGCCGAGGTCGAGTCTGAGCAGCCCGGCGGCGTAGTCGAGGAACTGCTGCCACAGGGGCTGGTCGAGGCCGAACTGGCGGCGCAGCTCCTCGCGCTGTTCGGCGGAGACCTCGCGCCCCTCGGTCATGGCGCGGACGGGGTCGCCGGGCAGGATGCGGAAGAGGAAGAACCCGGCGACGATCACGGCGAACAGGGAGACCGCGGCGGTGGTCAGGCGACCGAGCACGTAGACGGCCACCGGGGCCGCCCGCCCGATCCCCCTGGGGCCCGCCGGGGCGGGGACGTCGCTGGTCCCCGCCCCGGTCGGTTCGTCCGCCTCGGTGGGCGTTGTCGTCACTCGCGGTCCTCCACGGTGGAACGTCGGCGGATGATGACGAAGGCACCGGCGACGATCAGCAGCAGCACACCGGCCCCGATGCCCAGGAGCACGCCGGTGGACAGGCCCGATCCGCCCGAGGAGGCGCCCTCGGCGGGCTCGGCGGACCACCAGGCCCAGTAACCGTCCTGGCCCCAGATGTTGCCGCCCTCGGCGGGCTCCAACTGGAGGCTGGCGATGTGGTCGGTGCGGTAGGCCTCCATGATGTTCGGGTAGGTCAGGACGTTGACCACGGCCTCCCGGTAGAGCACCTCCTGGAGCTGGTGGATGATCTCGGCACGGGCCTCGCGGTCGTACTCGGCCAGCTGGGCGGCGTACAGCTCGTCGTACTCCTCGTCGCAGAAGTACGCGTCGCCCTGCATGGTGCCCGGCTCGGTGGGCAGCGCGTCACAGGTGTGGATGCTGAACACGTAGTCGGGGTCGGGGTTGACCGTCCACCCGGTGAAGATGAGGTCGTACTCGGCGTCGTAGAGGGCGTCGCTCAGGATGCCGGGGTCGACGGTCTGGTTGTCGATCTCGATACCGATGTCGGCGAGGCGCTCGGCGATGACCTGGCCCGCCTGGACGTTGTCGGGGCGGTCGGCGTGGACGTGCATGCGCAGTCTCAGGCGGTCGCCGTCGGGCGAGACGCGTACGCCGTCGTCGCCCGGCTCGTACCCGGCCTCGTCGAGCATGGCGTTGGCGGCGTCGGGATCGAAGTCGAGGATGGCCTCCTCGCCCTCGGGCCGCCAGTGGAAGTCGGTGTAGCGGGGCGGGATGTAGCCGCCCGCCGCGACGGCCTGGCCGTTGGCGCCCTGCTGGACGATCTCCTCGTTGTCGATGCCCATCACGATGGCCTGGCGCAGGGTGCGGTCCTGGAGCGCCGGGTGGCCGTCGCCGAACTCCTCGCCGTCCTGGGTGACGGCGCCGGGGTTGATGGTGAAGGCCTGGAACCGCTTGCCGTCGGCGATGTTGACGGCGACGTCGTCGAGGGTCTCCAACGAGGTGATCTGGGCGTCGGTGAGCTCGTAGACGAACGAGACCTCGCCGCTGCGCAGCGCCTCGACGGCGGCGTCCTTCTCCGAGTAGTAGCGGAAGTACAGCTCGTCGAAGCCGGGGGCGCCGCGCCAGTGGTCGGGGTTGGCCTCCAGCCGGATGTGCTCTCCACGCGAGTGGTCGGTGAGGACGAAGGGGCCGCTGCCGACCGTGGGGAACTCGTCGGCGGTGTAGTCGGAGAAGGCGTCGCCCTCCTCCTCGATGATCGGCTCCCAGACGTGTCGGGGGACGATGGGCACGCGCAGGGACTCCATGGTGGCCTGCGGTTCGTCCAGCTCGATGACGACGGTGGTCTCGTCCTCGGCGGTGACGCTCTCGAACCCGGAGACGTAGTTGCCGTTGGCGACGGCGGCGGCGTCGTTCTCCATGATCGTGGTGAACGTCCACGCGACGTCGTCGGAGGTGAGCGGTTCTCCGTCACTGAAGCGGGCGTCGTCCCGGAGGTTGAAGGTCCAGGTCAGTCCGTCGTCGGAGGTCTCCCAGCTCTCGGCGAGCGAGGGCTCGGGCTCGCCGGTCTCGGGGTTCACCGTGGTGAGGTTGTCGTAGACGTGCCGGAGGATGTTCGTGGTGACCGCGAGCTGCGCGGTGAAGGGGTTGAACGAGTCGACCTGTTGGGCGATGGCGACGGTGAGCGTGGTGCCGCCCGCCTCGTTCGCGGCGGCGGGGGCCGCCGCGAGGCCTCCGATGAGGAGGAGCGCGCTGCCGGACGCCGCGGTCCGCCGAAGAAGGGTGCCGGTGGGAGGATGTTGGGTTTTCATGACGGCCCCTGTCAGGTTTCGTGGGGTTGGTGGCATGGCCACCTGGGGGTTGTTGGTTGTCTACCAACTCGCCGCGAGGAGCGTCAACGATCTTCGAGGTGAGGCGGAATATCGCAACACATTCGACTCCTCTGTCGGAGGCATTCGTGTTTCCTGAGGGTGTGGGGGCTTTTGTTCCCTGACCGAAACCGGTCCTGATTCGCGGCGAATGGCAGACTCCGCTACGGTTCCCGCCATGATGGGGCACTCGCACGCACTCAGTGGCGTGGTCGGCTGGATGGCGGTCGTACCGCTCGTCCAGGGCACGGAATTCCTTGGACTCAGCTTCGACCTGGGCCCCGGTGAGATCATCGCGGGTTCGCTGGTGTGCGCGGGCGCCGCCCTGTTGCCGGACGTGGACCACAAGAGCGCGACGGTCACCAAGACCTACGGCAAGGCCACCGAGATCCTCAGCGACATCCTCAGCTGGGCGTTCGGCGGGCACCGGATGGGCACCCACTCGTTCTTCTTCGCGATCCTCATGGGCGTCCTGGTCCAGGCACTGGCGCTGTGGTCGGAACTGGCCGTGCAGATCTTCGTGTTCCTGCTGGTCGGAATCGCGCTCCAGGGGCTCGGGTTCGGCATGGACAAGAACCGCACGGCCTCGGGGATCATCAACGCGCTGGGCACGGCGGCGATCACCCTCACCCTGTTCTCGGTCGGCGTGAACTACACGTGGCTGGGTCTGGCCGTCGCCTTCGGAATCGTGTTGCACTTCTTCGGCGACATGATCACGAAGATGGGTGTGCCGATCTTCTGGCCGTTCTGGAAGAAGCGCATCGGCCAGGGCCAGGGCTTCGTCACCAACGGCCCGGTGGAGCAGAAGGTGGTCACCCCCCTGCTGACCATCGGCGTCATCATCGGGTCCGTGTACCTCTTCGACTGGCCCACCCTGCTGCCCTCGCACTAGGTGCACTGACCTCTCAGGTCAGTACACCCAGGCCGCCTCACCCGGGCTTCGCACCGGCCGGTCCGGGAGTGGTGCTGGCCCGGCCGGGCCGCGCCTCCTAGTGTGGCGTGCGTGACTCGAACCACTGAGGGCATCAGCCCCGAACTGCACGCCTACGTCGTCGCCCACAGCCAGCCGGTGGACCCGGTCCTGTCCGACCTCGCGGAGGAGACCGCCGCACTGTTCCCCGACTACCGGGGGATGCAGATCGGCCCGGAGCAGGGCGCCTTCAGCACCCTGCTCACCCAGCTGTCCGGCGCCCGCGACGCCGTGGAGATCGGCACCTTCACCGGCTACTCCTCGATCTGCTTCGCCCGGGGCCTGCCCGAGGACGGCACCCTGCTCGCGCTCGACATCAGCGAGGAGTGGACCTCGGTGGCCCGCCGGTACTGGGAGCGCGCCGGGGTCGACCACAAGATCACGCTGCGAATCGGCCCGGCCCTGGAATCGCTGCGCGCCCTGCCCGAGGAGCCCCGGTTCGACCTGGCGTTCCTGGACGCCGACAAGACCGGCTACGTCGACTACTGGGAGGAGCTGGTGCCCCGGGTGCGCCCCGGAGGTCTGCTGCTGGCCGACAACACCCTGTCCCACGGTCGGGTGGTGGACCCCGAGCAGACCGCGCCGCACGTCCAGGGCATCCGCGACTTCAACGCGCGGCTCGTCGCCGACGACAGGGTCGAACAGGTCCTGCTGCCCATCGGCGACGGCCTGACCCTGGCCCGCAGGCTCTGACGCCCCGCGTACGGGGAACCTCCGCCGGGAGTTGTCCCCAGGGCGGACGGTTCCCCGGGCGGGACCGGGCCGATCTTGGGTAATGTCCAGTTCCATGCGCCTGCTGCACACCTCGGACTGGCACCTGGGTCGCTCCTTCCACCGGGAGAACCTCGTCGACGCCCAGGCCGCCTTCCTCGACCACCTCGTCGACACCATCCACGCGGAACGGATCGACGTGGTGGTGGTCGCCGGCGACCTCTACGACCGCGCCCTGCCTCCGGTGGACGCCGTGCGGCTGTTCGACCGCGCCCTGGGCCGTGTCCGCGAGACCGGGGCCCGGGCGGTGCTCATCAGCGGCAACCACGACTCCATGGCCCGGATGTCCTTCGCCACCGACCTCATCGCCGCCTCCGGAGTGCACCTGCGCAGCTCGCTGGAGGGCGTGGGCACCCCCGTGGTGATCGACGACGAGCACGGACCGGTGGCCTTCTACGGCATCCCCTACCTGGAGCCGGAGATCGCCCGCCACCACTGGGACCTGCCCGAACGCGGCCACCCGGCGGCGATCGGACACGCGATGGACCTGGTCCGGGCCGACCTCTCCCAACGCCCCGGAACCCGCTCGGTGGTGCTCTCCCACGCCTTCGTCACCGGGGGCGAGCCCTCCGACAGCGAGCGCGACATCTCCGTGGGCGGCGCCTCGCACGTGCCCGTCTCGGTCTACGACGGCGTCGACTACGTGGCCCTGGGCCACCTGCACGGACGCCAGACCATCACGCCGTCCGTGCGCTACCCGGGCAGCCCGCTGGCCTACTCCTTCTCCGAGCAGCACCACCGCAAGGGCTGCTGGGTGGTGGACCTGGACGCCGACGGCTTCGCCGGCGCGGAGTTCGTCGACGCCCCCGTCCCCCGGCCGCTCTCCCGGATCAGGGGCAGGCTGGACGACCTGCTCACCGACGACCGTTGGGAGCCGCACACCGGTCACTGGCTGCACGTGACCCTCACCGACCCCCGCCGCCCGGCCCAGCCCATGGACCGGTTGCGCGAGCGCTTCCCGCACACCCTCATGCTGGAGTTCGACCCCGACGAGGCCGACGCCGAGCGCAGGCCCGTCACCGCCTCCGTCGCCGAACGCCCCGAACGCGAGGTGGTCGCCGACTTCGTCGAGTGGGCCCGGGGCAGCGCCGCCACACCCGAGGAACGCGCGCTGGTGGACCGCGCGGTCGAAGAGGTCCGCGTCCAGGAAGGGACACACTAGATGCGGCTGCACACCCTCACCATGACCGCCTTCGGGCCCTTCGCCGGGACCGAGACCGTCGACTTCGACCGGCTCGGCGGGGGCGGGCTGTTCCTGATCCACGGTCCGACCGGCGCGGGCAAGACCTCCGTGCTCGACGCCGTCTGCTTCGCGCTCTACGGCGACGTGCCCGGCGCGCGCGGCAAGGACCGCTCCCCCAGGAGCGACCACGCCGCTCCCGGTGTGCGGCCCGAGGTCACCCTGGAGTTCACCGTCCAGGGCCGCCGGGTGCGGATCGAGCGCAACCCGCGCTGGGAACGGCCCAAGAAGCGCGGTACCGGGACCGTCACCGAGAACCAGAAGGTGCGGGTGCTCGACTGGCGCGGCGACCGGTGGGAGGGGGTGACCACCCGCCCGGACGAGGCCGGGCAGTTCGTCGGCGACCTCGTGGGGCTCACCCTCACCCAGTTCTGCCAGATCGTCATGCTGCCCCAGGGCGACTTCGCCCGGTTCCTGCGGGCCAAGTCGGACGACCGGCGCAAGTCGCTGGAGCGCATCTTCAACACCCGGGTGTTCCGCGACGTGGAGGAGTGGTTCGGCGGCCACGCCCGGAAACTGGAGCGCGAGGTGCGCGCGGCCGACGAAAGGGTGCGCGCCGTCTCCGGCCGGATCGCCGAGGTCGGCCGGTCCACCGCCCCCGACGCCCCCGGGGAGCTCACCGCCTGGGCCGCCGAGCTGGTCTCGGTGCAGGCCGCGACCGCCCGCGACGCCCGGGAGGTCACCGCCGGGTTCACCGGGGCCCGCGACCTCGCCCGCGAGGCCCTGACGGTCGCGCGCGAGCTGCTGGACCGCGGACGGCGGCTGGCCGAGGCCCGGGAGCAGCGCGACCGGCTGACCGAGCGGCGCACCTGGCGGGAGGGACTGGACGCCCGTCTGGCCGCCGCCGAACGGGCCGAGGCGGTGCTGCCGTCGCTGCGCGCCCGCGACCACCGCCGCACCGAACTCGACAAGGCCGAGCTCGCGGTGACCGACCGGCTGGCCCTGGTGAGCGGCCTCGCCGACCTCTCCCCCGCGGACCTATCGGACCCCGCCGCCCCCACCGGGCTTCCGGCGGCGCTGCGCGGGGCCGAACGCTCCAGGCACGACGAACTCGCCCGGCTGGACCAGCTGAGCGCGGACGCCGAGCGCCGCCGCGCCCTGCACCGCGACCTCGCCGGACTGGACCGGCGGATCGCGGCCGTGCGCACCGAGGCCGTCCGGGCCGGTGAGCACGTGGCGGCCCTGCCGGGACGGGTGGCGACGGTCACCGAGGAGCTGCGCCGGGCCCGGGAGCGGTCCGGTCTGACCGACCCGGCGCGCGCCGCCCTCGACCTCGCGGAGCGGCGCCGGGCCGCCGCCGAGGACGAGCGCCGTCTGGGCGCCGAGGCCGAACGGGCCGAGGAGGAGCGGCGGCTCGCGGTCGACGCCGCCCAGACCGCCCGCGACCGGGCCCAGGAGCTGCGGGAGCGGCGCGTCTCGCACATGGCCGCCGAACTCGCCACCGGTCTGGCCGACGGTGAGGCCTGCGCGGTGTGCGGGTCCGTCGAGCACCCCGCCCCCGCCCGGCCGAGTGCGAGCGGGCTGGTGTCGGCCGACGAGGAGCGCGCGGCGCACAGGGCCGCGGACACCGCGGCCGCCCGGCGCACCGAGGCGGAGAACGCCGTGGTGGCGCTGCGGGAGCGGCGCGCGGCCGCCGCCGAGCGCGCCGAGGGCCGCACCGTCGAGGCCGCCGCCGAGGAGGTGACCGTCCGGGGTCGGGAGCTGGCCGACGCCCGCGCCGCCGCCCGCGAGGCGCACCGCCTGGAGGAGGAGCTGGCCCAGGTCACGGCCGACCTGGATGGGGCCCGTCGGCGGGAGGGCGAGCTGGCCCGGGAGGAGGGCGAACTGACCGCCCGCCGCGAGGAGGGCGGCCGGGAGCACCTGCGGCTGACCGCGCTGCTGGACCGGGCACGCGGGGAGGACGCCGGGCTGGCCGAACGGATCGCCCGGTTGCGCGGCGAGGCCGAGTCTCTGCGGGGGGCGGCCGACGCCGTCGAGGCGCGCGGCCGGGCCGCCGAGGAGCTGCGGACCGCGACCGCCGAGGCCGCGCGCTGCCTGGCCGAGGCCCGCTTCCGTGACGAGGCCGAGGCTCTGGAGGCCGCGCTGGACGAGCGGGGGCGCCGTGAGCTCAGGACCAGTGCACGCGACTTCGACGACCAGTGGGCGGCCGTCGAGGCACGGCTGGCCGATCCCGCCCTGGTCGGGGCCGAACGCGAGGCGGCGCCGGACCTCGCCCTCCTGGAGGCCGAGGCCGAACGGGCCGACCGCGCCGCCGACCGGGCGGTGGCCTGGCAGGGGATGCTCGCCGACCGCGCCCGCCGCCTGGCCGCCCTGCGCACCGAACTCGACGAGCGGCTGGCCGGTTCGGAGCCGGTACTGCGCCGCTACGCCGTGGCGCAGGGGTTGAGCACACTGGCGTCGGGGACCTCGCCGGACAACACCGACAGCGTCCGGTTGTCCGCGTACGTGCTGGCCGCCCGTCTGGAGCAGGTGGTGGAGGCGGCCAATCACCGGCTGCTGACGATGTCGGACGGCCGGTACGAGCTGCGCTACACCGTGGACAAGGCCGCCGGGGACGGCAGGTCGCGGTCGGCCGGTGGGCTGGGCATGCGGGTCGTGGACGCCTGGACGGGGGTGGAACGCGACCCGGCGACGCTGTCCGGAGGGGAGACGTTCTTCAGCTCCCTGGCGCTGGCGCTCGGGCTCGGTGACGTGGCCACCGCCGAGGCGGGCGGTACGGAGATCGACACACTGTTCGTGGACGAGGGGTTCGGGACCCTGGACGAGGACACCCTGGAGGAGGTCCTGGACGTGTTGGACCGGCTCCGCGACGGGGGTAGGGCGGTGGGGGTGGTGAGCCACGTCGCCGACCTCCGCCAACGCGTCACCACCCGCCTGCGCGTGGTCAAGGGCGCCGCCGGGTCACGCGTGGAGCACCACGGCTGAGCCCACTCAGGCGAATAGAAATCCTCACGGAAGCACCAGGTGGTTGATTTTCAACCAAGCTCACAGGTCATTCGGTATTCTATGATCATGGTGGATGTAGATGTAGGCGAATTGAGGCGAAGTCGAGAACGACTAGCAGCCCAAGGAGCAACCGCAGAAAAGAACGAAGAGCATGCAGTCGGAGGCTTACTCTACTTCTATGCAGCCGAGTGCGGAATGAAGGCTGAATACCTACGCTGGAACATTCGACGCAAAGATACCTCTGCGCTACCAACTGACCTACGCACTCACGACCTTCGGCGACTCGCCAAAGCGCTCAACTGGCAAGACCCATCACCCGGCCCAGATCCGTTGAGATGTCGAAGGCACAAGGGCGGCGACTGGATCGAGGGCCACCAATTGCACGAGGCGTGGAGGTACGGTGCAGAGCTGAACCAGTCTTCTGAAAAATCCGCACTAGAGGCCCTGAAAATACTGGTAGATAAATCGAGACAGGGATAGCCAATCCATGATGGGAAAGATTTTCACTTGGGTCGACATTGATTCGCAACTGGCAGAAGTTGCAATTGAGCACGGCTGGCCCGACTGGCTGACAGAAGTCGACGCCTGGTGGGACTCCTTGGAACTCACCGTGGCCCCTGGCACAACGCCTGAAATCGTGCGGACGTGGCTTGATCAGCAATTTGGCCTTGGTTCCATCGCCACTCCCGGCGCAGACGACATGCAACTGATCCTCGATCGGCCGTCATCCCAAAGCCCCGAATCCCTCCCGGTCCGCCTCATCGAGAACTCGAGCTCACTTTCAGTTCCGCGCTCTCCCCGTCTGCGCGAACGCAGAGTGACATCGGCTCTCAGCGAACCTCTTCCTCGCCCAAAGACGGATCGCTTTGCAGAAGATCGCCAAATCACCGCATTTCACTCGTTCAAGGGTGGGGTGGGACGCACCCTGCACGCGCTGGCCCTCGCCGATCGCCTTGCTTCCCAGGGCCAACACGTCCTTCTTATCGATGCCGACCTGGAAGCCCCAGGAATCACCTGGATGTACCAAGCGCAGGGAGGGCGCTGTGACATCGCATACGAGGATCTTCTGGCTCTTCTTCATTCAAGCAGCCAGGGAGACCCCACCAAGGCAGTAGAAATAGCCGCCTCATACCTTCCGAACCAACAGGCATCTCGGTATCCAGGCACAGGGCGAGTATCAGTTCTTCCGGCGAGCCGACGCAAACGCCTCAGCCCTCCGATCATCAGCCCAGACGACCTACTCACCGAGGATCGATCGCCATACTTCCTCAGTGATTCCTTGGCCAACCTGGCGATCGCCGCAAATGTAGACACCGTCATCATCGACCTGCGAGCGGGAGCCACGGAACTATCTGCCCCCATCCTGCTCGACCCCCGCGTCAATCGGGTATTCGTTACGACCGTGAGCGACCAGTCCCTCCAGGGAACGGAGGGGCTGATTCGACAGCTAGGCGATAAGTCACCAGCCCTCGCCGGAACTGACCCCATCCCCAGCGCGATCGTCACTCAGTTCCGCATCGATCTACACGACGCCCACGCCAGCGAGGCGCGAGAGACCCTCTCACGGGCGCTGTCCAGCATGATCGCCATCAGCGACACGGAAACAGAAGAACATCTTTCAGTAGACGAACAGGTTCTCACGGCACCCATTCTCAGCCCCTTCCGAGAAGAATTGCTCGCCCTTCCTCGAAACTGGGATTCAGTCATCGAGGTGATTCGGCGCTGCTCGCTCCCTGTCCTTCTGGACGAGCTGGGTACAAGCCTGCGGAGCACCCCCGAACCACCGCCTCAGGAACCGGCCAGTTTGGATGAGCGACGACGCTCACTGGCAGAGAGCGCAGGAGAACTCGTATACGCAGAACGCCGTGGAATGGACCACGGTCTCGGCTTTCTCACAACCGAGCCTGTGCGCAGAATCATCTCCGACCACAGCACAGACCTTCCTGTGGCGGTCATGGTCGGAGCCAAAGGCTCCGGAAAGACTTTCACGTTCGCAAGGATGTGCGCACGAGGGACTTGGAAGAATTTCGCCGAGGAGAACGAGCAGTCGGTAGAGAGAAACGCTTCGTTCGTGCCAGTTCTCGATCCCGTAAACATCTCCGAGAGTCGACACACATCGACGACACCACAGCAACTTCGGGATATCGCAGCAGGCGGAGAGGGGATCACAGCTGACAGAATTCTCAGCCTGCTCAACGCCGGTCTCAACAGCGAGGAATCTGACCCGGAGAACTGGCTCGAGATCTGGCTCGAGTGCCTCGCCCGAGCAGCCGGAAAGAATGCCGAAGGCTCCCCCCAGGACTACCTCATGGGGCTGAGCCAAGACCCATCGAGAGCATTCGTCTTCGTCATCGATGGACTCGAAGACTGGCTTGAGACTCTGAACACAGAGGCCAAGCGAATCGCACTGAGAACACTACTTCTCGGGGTTCCCGCATGGATGCGACGACTACGCCAACGAGAAATCGGATTGATCGTCTTTATTCGACGTGATCTCGTTGTTTCCGCGATCCGACAGAATCTTGGCCAGTTCCTTGATCGCTACTCGCCCTACGAACTCAGGTGGGACACCGAAGATGCCCTACGCCTAGCACTGTGGGTATCGACTCAGGCTAACTCCATCCCAACCCCCAAGCAACCGATTTCCGACATGGGGGATGATGCTTTGGTCGAAGCACTTCTACCGCTCTGGGGGGCGAAACTTGGTTCCGAGAAGTCCCGAGAAGCATCAAGCGACCGGTGGGTCCCAGCTGCGCTAGCTGACTTCAATGACCAAATCCAAGCCCGGGATATCGTTCGATTCCTGCGAGAAGCGGCCAAAAGTTCTCAAGGAGACAACAGGTGGGACGATCGCGTCCTCACCCCAGCCGCCATGCGGCGTGCACTCAGTGTCTGTAGCGAGGAAAAAATCCAGGAGATCCGGCAGGAGAACCCACCACTCGGCGAACTCTTGACACAGATGTCGGAATACCCAGATGTCAAAGTTCCATTCGAAGCGGAGGATCTCAACCTCAAGACCGAACACATCGACGCGCTCAGGCAGTGGGGTGCTCTCGCCAAGGACGCAGACGGTAGATACCGAATGCCTGAGATCTACCGACACGCGCTGGGCTTCCGCACCCAGGGACGAGCACGTGTGGTGCGCACACCGTGAGCGCGAACCCCCGAGGGGGTGGCCCAACCCGGGCCGGGCCACCCCGGGTTGGGTCCGCCGCCGGGCGGTGCGACAATGACCAGCGTGAATTCGCTGGTCAACATCGCCGTGTTCGGAATCGGGGGCGCCATCATGGTGGCGGCCCTGATCGGTCTCCTCCTCGTGGTCTCCGGGAGTGCGCGCGGGTCATCGCCCCGTCTCCTCACCGTCTTCGGCGCCGCCTCGGTGCTGCTGCTGGTGATGCTGCCGTCGCTGGCCGCGTTCAACGTGATGTCCGGCGGCGGTGGGTTCTGGGCGGGCTTCGCCACGGCGAGCGCCGTGGCCGCCGTGATGTACGCGGTCAACGTGGCGCTGCTGCCGGTTGTGGCGCGCCGCCAGGCCCTGGTGAGCGGGCGCGCCGGGCTGGGCGACCTGCGGCCGTCCGCGTCGGTCCTGCTCGGCGGGCTGGTGATCTGCCTCGCCGTGGGCCTGCTCGTCACCGGTGTGACCGCCTTCGTCGTCTGATGCCGTCCGGGGTCGCCGTGACCGTTTCCGGCCACGCGGCCCCCTCCCTCCGCGCCGCTCTGTACCTTCGTGCCCGGGGCCCCACCGGCCCCGGGCCTTCGAGGGACGGAGCGGCGTCGTATGTGGGCAAGGGTCGCGGTCGCCGGGGTCACGGGTGTGCTGCTGGTCGGCGGCTGCGCCGCCGACCGGGAGTTGGCGGACCGGGACTCCATCCGCCAGTTCGAGGTGTCGGCGTGGGACCCGAGCGACGCTCACCCCTGTGACCTGGTGTCCGATCCCACCGCCCGTGAGCTGCGCATCCTGGACCAGGAGGGCTCCGGTAGCGCGCAGTCGGACGCGAACTGCTTCTACACCAACCGGGTCGACGCCAGCGTCGACGTGCGTGTGGAGACGCACGAGGAGAGGGACGCCGTCGCCGGAGTCATCGAAGCGGCGTTCTCCGGCCGGGAGGGCCAGACGTACGTCCACGTGGAGGGGTACCCGGGCGTGACCACGCAGTTCCCCGACTCGTGCAACCTCAGCGTGGCCGTCTCCGACGATCACTCGGTGTACGTGCAGGTCAGCGCGGACGAGGCGTGTGAGAGGGCGGTCGAGGTCGCCCGGGTCGTGGTCGCCCACGCGTCCGCGGGCTGACGATCCTCCGACGACCGGAGACCGCGGATCGCGTTTCGGCGGGGTGCCGTCGGACGAACCCGTGCCGGTGCGCCGGATCGACGCCCTGCCTCCGCTTCCCGACGTGGGCGGGCCCGCGTCGCGCAACGCGGGCCCGCGCCGATCACCGGCTGACGGTCGGTCACGGGTAGGACCCCGTCACTCGCCAGTAGCGGGCCTGTCCGCCCGCACCGTTGCCGATGCTGTTCTCGAACGCCTCGATCACGCGCGCCTCGACCTCCCTCTGGGCGGCCTGGTTGCCCACGTACTCCTCCAGGCTCCGGTCGACCAGCACCGCGGCCAGGCTGGAGCCCTGGCGCTGGACGTGCAGGCGAACTCCTGGCGGGTTGGTGTTGGGACCCTGTCGGTCGATGCGGAAGGTGCCGTCGGTGATGATGGTCGTGGAACCCTGGGTGCGCCAGAAGTCCGCGTAGTGGCCGCGGAGTTCGGCACAGAGTTGCCGGGCCTGGTCGGCCCTGAACCGGGGCCTCTGGAAGGGTTCCTTCTCCTCCCACAGGACAACGCGTACGGGCACGGTCCCCGTCCTTTCCGTCGTGATCGGCCGATGGCCTACTCGTTCGGGGGCACGGTCCAGGACGACTTCATGCCCAGGATGATCGGCCAGTTCGCGGTCGAGGTGAGCGTGAGGGTCGCGCCGTCCTGCTCGACCTTGGCGGAGGTGCTCTCCCCGCTCTCCTCGGTGCCGAAGACCAGCGGCCCGAAGTCGAGCCCGCCCTCGTCGTGCCAGGAGGAGTACAGGTAGCTGCTGTAGGACTCCCAGGTGGTGAGGGTGACCTTGGGCCGGTAGGCGACGACCATGCCGGTGTAGATCCGGCTCAGGGAGCCGCCAGCGCCGAAGAAGTAGTTGTCGCTGCCGCTCTTGTACTTGGAGAAGCCGGTCGCGTAGGGGCCGTCCTTGAACGCGTCCACCCCCGAGTACCAGCCGTCCGCCCTGACGGGGATGGTCCGCACGTCCTGGAAGTCGATCTTGACGGTGAACCCCTGGCTGTGGCCCCAGGCGGTCACGTCCTTGCGGTTGCCCGCCAGGCCCGCGGCGAGGAAGTCCAGCCAGGTGGCGCCGCCCCACTCGGCGTAGTGCCCGGTGTAGTCGTACTCGGCGGTGTCCTGGTTGATCTCCAGGGAGGATGCCGTGCCGTTCGTGGCGTCACCGCCGAAGTTGCTGCCGGTGATCTCCATGACGTAGTCGATGGGGTAGGGGCTGCCGGTGCCGAGGTTCCACTTGCGTTCGAGGACGTTGACGGCGGCGCTGGAGAAGGTCGCCTGGTACTGGGGGTTGTCGTAGGCGTCGAGGATGTCCTTGGTGGGCGCTTCGATCTGCTTGACGTAGTCGCGGAGCTGCTGGTCCTTGTCGAGGACGTCCTGCTTGTCGTTGTTGATCTGGTCGAGCAGGGCGAACTGGGCGGGGTCGTTGAGCCAGGTGTGGAAGTCGGGGGTGCCCGAGGGGACGGTGTTCTTCCACTGCGCCTGGGCGGCCTGGTAGTCGGTGGTGTACTTGCGCCGGGCCTCGTTCGCCGAGGCCTGGAGGCTCTTGTAGTGGGTGTCGTGTTCGAGGTTGCCGACGGCGAGCGCGTTCATCCACACCCGGTAGGAGTGGTCGAACCCGGAGCTGCCCGCGGCGGCGTTGGTGTTGGTCTGCTCCTGCGGGTTGGAGGGGACCACGTTCAGCAGCGACCAGAGGGAGTAGGGCAGGCTTCCGGGCGGGGGCGTCTGCCCTCCCCAGTCCCACGGGGTGCTGGGGGTGGTCACCTGAACCGCCTCGCCCGGCCCGGCGTTGATCATCTCTGAGAGCTTCTGGGCGTAGCGGAGCCACATGCTGACGCTTTCCTCGGTGGCCACGGCGATCTCCCCTTTCGGGTCGTGTCGGGTGTCGTGTCGAGAACACCCGTGCCCTGTTGTGGAAGGATGCTGTCGACCAGGCCACCTGGTTGGCGTATGAGCGGCGACCCGTGTCGTCCTATGACCGGACATGTCGGCCGACCCGGTGAGCCCACTCTCACCTGGCGGTAAGCGTGGAACCGGGTGCCGCTCCCACCGGAAGACGGACGGGCTCGCGCCCTCTACTCGCCCCGGTAGACGGGGAACACGTCGTGCCTGCCGTAGTCCCGCATGCGGACGGCCCTCAGAGCCTCCATGTCCTCGTCGGAGATCACGAAGTCGACCCGGGCGTTGCCGCGCATGTGCTCGGGGTTCGCGGTCTTGGGCAGCGGCACGGTGCCCAGCTGTAGCGTGTACCGGATGCACAACTGCGGGACGGTCACGCCGTACCTCTCGGCCATCGCCGCGACCTCCGGGTTCCCGAGCATCTCCCCGTGGGCGATCGGCGAGTACGCCTCCACGAGGACGTCCCTGCTCTCGCAGTAGTCGATAAGCTCGCTCGGGGTGTTGCCGACGTGGACGAGCACCTGGTTCACCTGCGGCGCGACCGAGCAGGACCCGAGGATGTTGTCCAGGTCGGACCGCAGGAAGTTGGACACCCCGATGGCGCGCAGCTTCCCTGCCTCGTGGGCGTCCTCCAGGGCGCGCCAGGCCTCGCGGTTGCCGTCGGCGTAGTCGCCGCCCCGGAAGTCGCTCCAGGGCTGAGGACTGTGGATGAGCATGAGGTCGACGTGGTCGAGCCCGAGGTCCGCGAGCGATCCGTCGATCGCGGCGGCCGCGCGGTCGTAGTCCTTGATCTCCGCGGCGAGCTTCGTCGAGACGAAGAGTTCCGACCGGTCGACGCCGCTGGTGCGCACCCCCTCCCCGACGCCGCGTTCGTTGCCGTAGGCCTGGGCGGTGTCGATGTTGCGGTACCCGATCTCGACGGCGTCGCGGACCGCCTGCGCGGCGCTCCCATCGTCGATGAACCACGTCCCCAGACCGATCTTCGGAATGGCCACGCCGTTGGCCAGGTCGTAGGTCTCGTTCAGGACCGTCACGGATTGCCCCCTCGTGTTCGCGTTCGGCGGTGGGTCCACCCCCGGTGTCTCCATGGTGCGGCGCGGGGGTCGTGACCAGCGTGCGGGCAGCATCCTGGGAGGTTTCCCCCGCACGCCGTCGGCTGACGGCGCGTCCCGGCCCGCGTCGAGGTGGAGCGAGGTGTGCGCTTCGGGCTGTGAGAGGTCCGCTGAGCGACGGAACCGGACGAGCTTGGGTTCTGGTGGTCGTCGCACCACCCCGGTTCAAGGGGTGCTCCGCATTTTCGCATCCGCAAGGATCGAACACCGCAGGGACGAACTCAGCGCTCCACTGAACGAGCGGCGTACTTGCAGCTCATGAAGCAGGGCCTCGGCAACGCCGAATCCTGACGGACCATGGGTATCGATCGCGAACGAGGCCGCGGCCATCGCGCCGACCGGCCACCCGCCCCAACGGCGACGATCACACCCACCAACGCGGGGACGCCGCCCAGATCGTCGCGCTCACCGTTTCCTCCACGCCCAGGGCGGCGGGTCGGGAGTGCTCGGGGACCGTGCTCTGTAGGAGGCTGCGCAGACCGCCGTGGGTCCCGGCGGACACGGCGCCTCCCGGTGCCACGAGGCACAACGGCCCGGGGCCCACCCGTACGCGCGCCGCGCGCGCCACTGGGCCGTCAGCGGCGGTGGGAGGTCTTCAGGTAGCTGAGGAACGAGGCCTGCACCCCGGTGACGTGGGTCTCGCGCAACAGGGCGTTGGTCACCCGCTCCGATCGTCCCCTGGCGTGCAGTCGTTCCACCACGGCGAGGACGTGGCGGGCCATGCCGCGGTAGAAGGGGATCTCGCCCAGCAGTTCGGCCTCGTTCAGCGTGATGTGCAGCCGCGGTGCGGTCGATGTCTCGCCGGGTTCGGGCAGGGCTTCGACGAGGGTGAAGACCTGGCTGTCCACACTGGCCACACCGGGGCTGCCCGCACCGACGCTCGCGAAGAGCCCCGTCTCGCGCAGCCACGCGTAGAGGGCGAAGAGCCCCCCGTAGGAGTAGCCGAAGAGGCCGTGCCCGGAGTCGCTGACGCGCAGCCTCGACCGCAGGAGGGGGTGGAGTTCGTCGGTCAGGAAGTCGAGGAAGGCGTCGGCGCGGGATGCCGTCAGCTCAGCGAGGTAGGCGTCCACCTGCTCCTGGGTCATCGCGCCCGTCTCGCGCGCCGCCCTGAGGGTGGCCAGCGTGTCGTCACCGACGGGTTCCCCCGGCGGCACGAGGTCGCGGTTGCGGATCTGCGCCCAGTCGGCGGCCTCCTCACCGGCGTAGCCGACGCTCACCTGGATGTAGGGGGCGATGGTCAGGTAGGGGTCCGCCTGGGCGACGACGAGGGGCGCGGTGAAGCCCACCGTCCAGTTGCCGTCCAGCACGTAGACGAGCGGTAGGGGGTCGGTGGAGTCCGTGTAGCCGGGGGGTGTGGTCACCCAGACGCCGAAGCGGCGCCCCGACCGTGCGGTCACCTCCAGGTACTCGGTGTCCGGCAGGCAGCCGTGCAGCATCTCGCTCATCGGGTCTCTCCCCTTCGTGGCGGCCGCCCTGACGATGTGGGCGCCCGTGTGTGGATCGGCGGTCACCCTGAGGTCGTGGAGCGGGTCGGGTCGGCGGGTGACCCCGTCGGCGCCTGCCCGAGGCCCGAGGCGGATCGTCCCGTCCGTGCCGCCCGACCGATGTCGGCGTCGGCGCTGGTGGACGGCGTCGACGCGTCGGTCACCGGGCCCCGTCACGGCCCCGCGACCTCGAACTCAACAGTGGTGAATTGGATGTGCGATAACGTACTCAACAGTGGTGAAACTGTCAACGGAGGCAACGTGCGATCGCCGGTGGGGGAAGGGAAGACGCGCCTGCTGGAGGCGCTGTTCGACGTGTTCGGCGAGAACGGCCCCAGCCCGAACCTGTCGATGCGCCAGGTGGCGGAGCGGCTCGGCGTGCACCACACGTTGCTGACGTACCACTTCGGGTCGCGGCCGGGACTGCTGCGCGCGGTGCTGCTGGAGGCGCGCCGCCGCGACAACCTCGTGATCGCCGCGACCGGCGACGAACTCGGGTTCGTGGCACTGTGCAGAGTCGTCTGGAACTTCTACTCGGACCCCGCGCACGAGGACCGCACGAACGCCTTCTTCCACCTGGTGGGGCTCGCGGTCTACGAGCGCGACGCGCTCCAGGAACTCGTCGTCGACATCGACCACCTGGAGCACCTTCTCGAAGCGGCCGCGCTGCGCGACGGCGCTTCGGCGGCCGACGCCAGGCAGCAGGGCATCATCGCGACCGCGTGCCTGCGAGGACTCCTGCTGCAAAGGCTGCTGAGCCCGACCGCCGAGGTCGACGCCGCGGCAGAGCGCCTCATCACCTCGCTGGCGGCGTTCGAGGGCCAGGGTCGCGCGCCGTCAGGCCCCGTGAGCCAGGGGTCGACGGATCAGCAGTAAACGCCCGAGTGCGACCGCCACTCGCGAGGACCCCTACACGCCCATCGATGAGGATGAGCTGGAGGAAACACCCTTCCACGCCGTCGCAGAGCGAGTCGCTCCTGGTCTGCTGGTAGTCGGTGCGCAATGCCCCCGGCCTCACGTCATCCGGTCGCTCTGAACTCGTCGTAGGTCGGTTGATCAACGAGGTCCGGCTTCTGGTCGGTCTTGGCTGGCCCCCAGTTGACGAGCAGCTCGGTCCTTGGGGTGTGGATCGATTCACCAAGCATGGCCCCCCGGTCAGGGCATGGAGGTGGGCATCGCGTCCTCAGTCGCTTGGACGCTCAACAACAGGTCCCGGTAGGGCGAGGTCACCACCGGGTAGGGACCCAACTCCAGGAGCCGTTCGGTCTCTTCGAGCTGCCGTACGGCCTCCTGGTGAGAGCCCGCCGAGACGACTTCGGTCTCGACGAACGACCCCAGGCCCGTCACCGTGTCCACCACCACCGAAAGTTCCGGTCGTCCGGAGGCGCGGTAGCACGTGCGCGACTTCTCCACCCGGGCGAGCCGGACCATGCCCAACGCCTCCAGAAGGGCGTGGGCGTGTGCGGCCTGGGCGGTGTCCGCCAGCGCCACGTTCGTCTCCTGCTTGGCGATGACACCAGTGGTGCTGTGGGTGGTGGAGTCGGAGGCGGGTTTGTAGGTGACCTCGCACCCGCCGTCACGTTCCCGAACCCGCAGGCACTCGACCGTGACCAGGAAGTCGACGTCGGGCCTGCTGTAGTAGGTGTCGGTCTCCACCTCGGCCCCGTCGCGACGAAACCGGACTGTTCGAGTCGCTGTTCCAGGAGTTCGCGACTCTCCAACGCACGCTTGCGCTCGATCTCCATCAGTGGCATCGAGGAGTCATCCCCTTCCGAAGGCCAGGGCCGTGTAGACGCGGGCGAGGTTGTGCTTGCCGAACGACTCTCGAACACCGGCCTGTGCCTCGTCGAGCATCCGGGAATCCGACACCGGGATGTTACGGAAGAGAACCGGCCCCACAAGGTTCGCAGGTGGAGCCCGTGAGCGTTGGTCTAGAGGCGGACGGCCGCCACGAACGCCTTCCACTCAGCGGCGGAAGCGTCGAGCTGGGCCAGGTGACGGTTCCGGGTGTCCCTCATCTGCGCACCCTGACCCGCCGCCCGGGCCTCCACACAGTCGCCGCCTTGGCCGTTGCCGTACGAGGACTTGTGCCACTCCGTCATCTGAATCTCCTCCGCCTTCCGTCCGGTCAGGTACTCAGCGTCGCACCCAAACAGCGATCTGGGCTGGATCTCAGCAAATCAGCCTCGATCATTTCAGTCACTATGTGTAAGATCTCGACCCTTTGGACTATCCGGAAAGCGATCGTTCGCCCGCCTGACCAGCACCAGGGGCCAGCCGTGAAAGCTGGGACAGTAGTTATGAACGGTTCTTTCAGGCCATTGGTCCTGGCGATGCGTTTCCTCTACAGGTAGCCTGAACAGGCACAACACGAACCGGACCCCGCCAACATCCCTGGCGGGGTCCGGTTCACTTCGGCCTAGAGGCGCACAGCCTCCACAAAGGCCTTCCACTCAACGGCGGACGCGTCAAGCTGGGCCAAGTGACGGTTCTGGGTATCGCGCACCGCTGCTCCCTGATCGGTAGCGCGAGCCTCCACGCAGTTTCCACCTTCACCGTTGCTGTAGGTGGACTTCTTCCAATCCTGGGTCATCATGTGATGTTGCCTCGAATCTCTTCCATCCATGATCGTGACGCGGCCACTGGCAAGGCAGATCCTTGCAGGTCAGCAAACGTTCGTTCGTAGCTTGCCACGATCTCGGGTTGCTTGAGGGACATGCCCGTCTTCTGCCCCTCGACGTAGGCGACAGGGCTGCTGTCAGGGGCAGTGCTCAGCCTAAACGACCCGCCCAGACCAGCATGATCCTCGGTATCGGTTGGGATGATCTGGATGGTGATACGCGGGCGATGGGTCAACCTGAGCAGGTGGTCGATCTGCGTTGGCATCACCGCCGGGTCAGAGAACCGGCGACGCAGGACGGATTCGTCCAACAGCACGATCATGACTGGAGGGTGATCACGGTCAAGGATCTGCTGACGGAAGAGTCGTGCCTGGACCATCTGATCGATCTCGCCTGGCGAAGCGTAGCGGGAGGCCAGTTCACTGATCGCGCGCGCATACTGTTCAACCTGCACCAAGCCGGGCACGAGCCCAAGCGCGTACTCGCGGATCTCGAAGGCCACCTGTTCATCCTCGGCGACTTCACGGAAATAACCGATCATCCCCGTCGGTGAGAACAACGCGTCCCAGGAGTTCAGAATCACTCCTCCCGCCCCAAGGGCCGCATCGATTTGTTCGATCTTGGCGCGCCTTGTCGCTTTCTTGCCCGACTCAAGATCGCTGATCGTGCTCTGAGCGATCGGCACAGCCCGCGCCAACTCATGCTGCGTCATGCCCACACCCGTGCGATGACCGTTGAGCAGCCTCCCAAAACGCTGCTGAGGCGAGTCACCTGATCCCATCCCCACCGCCAATATCGCCTGCCTATCTGTTCTGATCGCACTCTATACGAGACTTACCGTTCTTAGCGATCCACGTAGACCTCCCCTCAACTCGATGGCAGAGTCGCGTTCAGGCACCACAGAGTTCCTGAGGCCATTCAAGGGCACCTGGAGCAAGACTGCCTAGTGGCCCATTTATATAGATAAGTGGCATTCGAGATCCAAACGGACATCGAATTCCTCGATCTTGTTGGGCCGCTTCAGGACACAGAAGGACCCGGGGCCGATGTTGCGAGCGGCCGCCCTGGGTTGAGCCCCACGCCGATGTGACCGAGGTGAGACATATGCAGGCCAACCAGGAGACACCGGTGCCGCCGGTTGTTCCCGGGCGTTTCCCTCGGGTGCTCCGGTTCGAGCAGGCCGCCCGTCACGGCATCCTGCTCGGTCCCAGCCGTGAGTACCGGGGCCTCTCCTCTTGGTGTCGGAACGTGCTCCCTGTTCAGGGCACCCGGTTGGCTCGTATCGCGCGCATCCTGGTCACCAACTCCCACCAGTACTCCCGGTCGGGTCTGCCCGGCGGGACCGTACGCGTGGTCCTGGACCAGACCCACCCCAAGCTCCCGCGCTTGTACGTGACCGACCAGGGACCACGCACCACCACTGCGCCCGAACACCCCCGGTTGGACCCCGGGACGCACGTGTCCGGGCTCGCGGTCCTGGACCGCCTCGCCTTCTCCTGGTCGCCGTCCTGGACTTGGGACGGCGACCGCGTCCAACAGACCACCGTCGAAGCCGTCCTCGACCTCAACTAGCCCACACACTGCGCTTCCTCAGAACACACAGATACCGAGCCCCAAGCCCGAGCACCCGGCGCAACGCCCACCGCCCAGGGCCGACTCAGTCAGCCCACAAATACGTCAGGAGAACCGTCAGACATGCCCACTGACCACCCGCCTTCCGGACCGCAGAGGCACACCCAAGCGCCCCACAGTCCTCCCGGTCGCCTGCGAGGCCCGGTGATTCCTTCGCCTCGCAGGCCCGTCGAAACCGTCCCGGTAGAGGTCCTGCGCAACGTCCTGGCCGGACTGCGACGCCTGGAGGTCACCCCATGAGGCCCGCTCCGCCGTTCTCCCCCGAACTCGCCCACCGCGAAGTGGTAGCCCCCGTGGCGAGCTTCATCAAGCCCTTCCACTCCCACTACTTCTCCCGCACCGTCGGACCCCCCTACCGGAAGCGGCAGTACTCCTTCGCCGGACTCCCCGGACTCATGCCCCTGGTCCGCGCGTTCCTGGACACCAGCGCGGCGGAGCGGTGTGAGGAGTACCAGTTCCTGTTCACCCTCCTGGGCAGCGAGTTGGCCAACAACGCCATCGCCCACAGCAGGTCCAGTGAACGCGGCAGTACGTACACGTTGACGGTGGATCGGGGTGCGAAGGGGATGACGTTGATCTGCCGTGACCAGGGCAGCCGTCTGCCCCAGGAGAAGGGCAACTTCACCGCAGCCACGTTCGCCGACATCGAAGCCGGAACCGCGACCGGTCGGGGGTTGGCGCTGATCGACGCTTTGGCGGATCGGTGGGGCGACAACGGGGACCCGAAGTTCCGGCAGGTGTGGTTCTTCCTGGCCTACGACCTCACGGACAACCCGTGGATGCAGATCGACACCGAAGGCACCGACGACGCCGAGGTCATCGGCAAGAACGGGGTGGAGTGCTGATGTTGGACATCGACACCAGGGACCTGCTCGAAAGCGCCGAAAACGCCCTCACCGCGCCCGGGCACCTGACTCCCGCGCAGGTGGACGTGTGGCACAACCACACCCTCCGCAACCGCATCCCCCTGATCCAAGAGGCGCTGCGAATCGCCCGGGAGGAAGGCGACGCCGAACGGGCCATGGCGCTCATCGACCAGGCCGTACACGACTACCCCGCCCCCACCCGGATTCCCGGCAACAGGCCGGTCCCGGGGTCCCGGCTGCTGGCTCAGCGCCACCGCGCCGACCACGACGACCCGGAACCCCCGACCGCCGCCTGAAGCCTGGCGAAGGCGTTCATGAAAAAGGCTCTGGCGGGTGCGCAAACACCCCCAGAGCAGGCCGACAACCCAACCCACTTGAAGAGAAAGCAGATTGCCGACATGGCCATTGTGCCGCACACCCACGCCCTCAACCACACGTTCACCCCGCCCGAGCCCGCGTTGCGGTGGGAGTGCCGGGTCTACCCCGGACAGCTCTCCCACACCAGCCAGGTCCGCTCCGACCTGGACACCGACCTCAACCGCATGACTGGGATTCCGGGCGAGGTGCGGGAGGAGATGGTGCTGTGCGCCAGCGAGATGTTCGCCAACGCCTGCGAGCACTCCCGCTCCGGCCAGGACCCGGACGGCAGGGTGGTCCGCACCCTGGAAGCACCGGTCCCGGGGCTGGTCCGGATCTCGATCATCGACGACGGCACCAGGACGGACACCACCGTGGACTCTCTCCCGAGGGTTCCGCGCAGGCGCACCCGCAAGGACTGGGAGCAGGCCGAACGCGGACGGGGCCTGCTCATGGTCGGCCACCTCGCGGCCCGGTGGGGGTTCCGGCCCGTGCTGGACTTCCCCTTCTGCCAGGGGCTGGGCACCGTCATCTGGGCCGAGTTCACCCTCCCCGCCTTGGCCACTGCTGGGGGTACCCGATGACGGGCGCGCAGATCAGCGCTCAGGTGCGGTCGGTTCTGACCGCCCCGCGAGGCGAACGCTTCTCCCGGCCCAACCCGCGTTCCCTGCGAGCCGTCCCAGTTCGCTCGGAGTCGCACCAGGATCGTCAGGAGCGGCTGTTGCGTCAGATGGGAGACAATCCCCGGGTCGCGTACATGCTCCGGCACGGCCCCGTCCCGCACTGGGTCAAGGTCGCCCGCCAACACCGCGAACAAGCCGCCCGCCAAGCCCGACAGGCCGCCGCCGACGCTCGGGCTGAGCGGGTCCCTGTACGTGCTCAGGGCCGGCACCGGGCCCCGCGCCGCTGGTGGAATTGGCTGGCCACCGCCGTCGGAACCACCCTCCTCCGTGGACTGAACACCCTGAAAGCCCGGGACCACTCACGCAACTTCGGAATCCCGATCTAACCGAACAACAAGGACGGGGTCCGGCGCACACGCCGGGCCCCGTCATCGCTGAGTCCGCAGGGAGCAGTTCATACGTGATCAAGAGTCGTCATTCCGGGGGCCCATCACCGCGCCGCGCTGGGAGCCTCCGTTCCACTTCCCCGTAGCGGTGTCAGTGGTAGGGCGGACCACCGGTCTACAGCCTCGAAACCCGCTGGGGCTAAGCGCGACTGAACGTTCTACGGATGTGGTTGGTGTTTGTGGGTGTGTTCTACGGTCTGTGGTTGATGTGAGCTGTGGGTACGGGGGCTGTGGTTGCTGTAGCGCGAGGGTTCTACGGCCAATCCGTTTATCCCTTTGGGCCTGTAGGTCCTGTGCCGCTTACTGCGTACCCCTTGTGTGTTGAGCACTCCGGTCAGGGCGGGGTGTGTGGATGGTGCTCTGCCCGGACCGCACTTGGCGGTTGTGTTCTCGTGTGACACGACTGGCAGGAAAGGGCCAAGCACGGCACCGGGCCACCCCCCAGGACGACTGATGTGTTCGAGAGATGCGTGTCCCCCGGACTGGTAAAAACCCCCGCCGTCCGAGCGCCGCTTGCCGCTCTACGGCCAACCCGCTCACCACAGGAAAGCGCGTACCCGCAGGTTTGTACCCCGCCGTGTCCGGGGTGCGTTGCGCCGCACGGCTTACTACCGCACATGGCTGGGGTTCCAACCCCCTGGGGGTGAAGGGGAAACCTCGCCTTCAGCTGTACCCCGCTGTGTCCGGGGTGCGTTGCGCCGCGCGGCTTACTACCGCACGTGATGGGGGCGACCAACCCCTGGGGGTTGAGGGGTCTGCGTTGGAGTCTGCTTCACGCCTGTGACAGCGCGCCCACCAGCACCACGAGGGGTGTGAACCCCCGCCACGTGTTGTGACTCCCCCAGGGGGAGGCTTCACCTTCACCTCGTGGTGGTGACCCGAGCGCTTCGGTGCCCCCTCAACCCCCAGGGGTTTGGAACCTCAGTCATGTGCGGTAGTAAGCCGCACGGCGCAAACCCCCTGAGCCACAGCGGGGTACAAACGTGCACGTGAGTGCTGGGTTCAGTAGAGCGGGTTGGCCGTAGAGCGGCAAGCGGTGCTCGGACGGCGGGGGTTTTTACCAGTCCGGGGGACACGCATCTCTCGAACACATCGGTTGTCCTGGGGGGTGGCCCGGTGCCGTGCTTGGCCCTTTCCTGCCAGTCGTGTCACACGAGAACACAACCGCCAAGTGCGGTCCGGGCAGAGCACCATGCGCACACCCCGCCCTGAATGGAGTGCTCAACACACAAGGGGTACGCAGTAAGCGGCACAGGACCTACCGGCCCAAAGGGATAAACGGATTGGCCGTAGAACCCTCGCGCTACGGCAACCACAGGCCCTGTACCCACAGCTCACATCAACCACAACCGCCGTACCCACAGCTCACATCAACCACAGGCCGTAGAGCCCGCTACAAACAACAACCACAACCGCAGAACTCACAGACCACACCGACCCAAAGGAAAGGGGGCGCGCCCCGGACGGACGCACCCCCTCAAGCAGGCGGCTCTTCTCCCTACCGCTACCGCCGCTGAATCCTCACCACTGACTACCGTCTACTGGCGCTGCCTACTCCTTGCCGGTGCCTTCGCTGACGTCAGTCTCACCACCAGCACCGTCACCACCGGACGCAGCACCACCACCAGCACCACCACCGGCACTCCCAACACCACCACCAGCCGCCGTTACCCCTCCGGCTGCCGCCTTGGCTCGGCGGTCGAGCTCGGCGAGGTAGGCGTTGTAGTCGTCCATGTCGGCGTCGTCGGAACCACCGCGACGGCTGTGCCGCTCCCGGCGGCGCTCCTGGCGCTCGTCGTCGCGCGACCACTGCACCACCAGCGCCAGCATCACCATGACGGTGGGGATCTCCCCCAGCGCCCAGGCGATCCCGCCGCCCGCGTACTGGTCGGCGGCCTGGTCGGCCATCCAGGGGATCTCGAACTGCCCGTAGTACTGCATGGCCATCGGGGTGGCCTGTTCCATGATCGCGATGCCGAAGAACGCATGGAAGCCCATCGCCACCAGCAGCAGGAGAATCCTGAGCAGGAACGGGACCCTGCGGGGCGCCGGGTCGATGCCGACGATCACCCAGTAGAAGAGGAATCCGGAGATCAGGAAGTGCACACCCATGAACAGGTGACCGAGGTGGTCGTTCATGAGGGTGGGGAACAGCGGGGTGAAGTACAGCGCGTAGGGGCTGAACACGAAGATGGGGGCGGCCACCGCCGGGTGGGTCACGATCTTCGAGAACCGGCTGTTCAGGAAGGCGTTCAGCCATTCGCGCGGCCCCCGGTCCCCCCGGGTCTGGGCGGGCCTGAGCGCGCGCAGCGCCAGGGTCACCGGGGCGCCGAGCACCAGCAGGATCGGTGTGACCATGGCCAGCACCATGTGCTGGATCATGTGCATGGAGAACATGATCATGGCGTAGGTCGCGAACCCGCTCAGCTGTACCGCCACGATGGTGAGCAGGCCCAGCACGAACGCGACGGTGCGGCCCACGGGCCACGAGTCGCCGCGCTGGACCAGACGCCACACCCCGCCGAGGTAGAGGACCGCCGCGACCACGACGAACAGGATGAAGAACAGGTCGGGCCGCCACAGGGTGAGCACCGTCTCCAGGCTCATCGCGGGCGGGATGGCGAAGCCGAGGATGGCGGCGGCCGGGTCCTGGACGGTCTCGGCCGGCGCCGACGGCGGCGGGGTGCGCCCGAGGCCGACGGACACGCCGATGACGGCGGCCATGATCATGACCTCCGCCCCGGCCAGGCGCAGGAAGCTCCGGCGGCGGAAGGAGTAGCCCGCCTTCCCGCCGGGCGCGGCGTCGATCCGGGTCAGCACCCGGGTCCGGTGCGCGTTGCCGAGGAAACCCAGGACAACGAACAGGACGACCTTCACCAGGATGATGCGGCCGTACTCGGTGCCGAGCAGGTCGTTGACGGAGTACAGGCGCGCCAGCGCGCTGGCGGCGCCGCTGACGGCCACGCCGACGTAGGCCCACAGGGCCATGCGGCTGAACCGGTGCGCGGCCACGGCCGGTTCCTGGCCGTCCTTGCGCATGGCGTGATAGGTGACCACGGTCAGCCCGCCCACCCACGCGCAGATGGAGACCAGGTGCAGGGCGAGTCCGGTGACAGCGAGCTCGTGCGCGCCGGAGGAGGCGGCGTGGCCGGTGAGGGCGGGCGGGGTGACGGCCACCAGGGACGCGACGAGCAGCCACAGTCCGCCTGTGGCGGTGATGATGGTGCGCCCGAACAGGGCGATGCCGGTGGCGATGAGGATGACGAACATCAGCGCCACGCCGGAGCCGACCGACCCGGCGAAGGCGGTGACCTCGTCGACGGTCACCTGGCCCGCGCGCCTGCCGAGGAACTCGGCGGTCTGGAAGTACAGGGTGCCGACGGCGCCGACGACCCACCCGAGGGCGGTCCAGGTTCCGGCGCGGACGTAGCCGATGGCCTGCGGGGTCAGCTGTCCCTTGTCCGAGCCGAGCAGGACGACCGCCATGAGCATGAGGCCGATGGTCAGGACGGCGGCGGTGTCCATGACCGTCTTGGCGATGGGCATGCCCCAGCGGACGAACTCGCCGGAGTCGAACCGTTCCATGCCGGGGATGATCTGCGCGAAGACCGCGCCGCCCAGGATGAGGGTGGCGCCCAGGGCGACCGTGCACACGAGTACGGCGGCCAGGGCGTAGACGGGAGCGTTCGCGGTTCCGGGGGCCTGGTCCTGGTTGTCCTTGGGGGATGTGTCGTTCTGGGCGGGAGGAGCCACGCGCCACTCCGTCGTCGAGTCGGTCGGTTTGCAGGTCAGGGCCCCGGCCGCACCGGTCTTGCGCACCTTGCCGTCCTTCGGGCTCCGGCGGGGACCTGGCGCGGAGGGACACCTCGACCAAGGTTAGTCCGTTTACTACACAGTGTCGGACTTGGGTCCGTCCGCCCACCCCCTAGTGCCGGAAATCCCCGCCGGGTTCGGCACGGGGCCCGCAAGAAGTGACGTTTCCCCCTTCGTCGGAGGGCCTTCGCGATACGCTCGACATCCCTACAGGAGGTCACGGACCACCCCCTCGCGCCCGTCACCTTGCACCGCCGCGCCCCCTCCGCGGCTCCCAGATCGACGACGACAGAGAAGCGCACGAAGGGGGAGGGCGATGCCCGAGTTCGACAGTGTCATCCGTTCCACGCGAACGGTGGTCCCCGGGGGGATCAGGCCGGTCAGCGTGGGAGTTCGCGACGGCCGTATCGAGGCGGTCCGCCCCTACTCGGCGGCGATGTCGGCCGGTGAAGTGGTCGACCTCGGCGACACGGCCCTGTTGCCCGGCGCGGTCGACCTCGGTACCGGCGTGCACGCCCCCGGGGAGGAGCTGACGGAGTCCTACCGGCTGATGGGCGAGGCGGCGCTGCGCGGCGGCGTCACCTGCGCGGTGGTCGCGCCCGCCCCCGGCCGTCCGGCGATCACCTGCGCCGACTCCCTCCAGGTGCACCAGCGAGCGGCGGCGGGGGCCGGGGTCTCGGTGTTCTTCCTGGGCGGGGTCACGCACGGCACGAGTCCGCTGGACCTGACAGACCTGCACGCGGGCGGGGTGGTGGCCTTCCAGGGGTCGTTGTCGGACGGCGGCGCCCCGGACATGGCCGCGCTGGGCGACGCGCGCCTACGCAAGACCATGGCGGAGATCGCCACCCTGAACGGCCTGCTGCTGGTGCACGCCGAGGACGCGCGCGAGCTGGGCTCGCCGCCGGTGTCGGCGGACCAGCGGCCGCCCCGGGCCGAGCGGCGGGGGCTCGAACGGGTGATCGCGGCGGCGCGGGTGGCGGGGGCGCGTACGCACGTGGCGCCGTTCACCGCCGCCGAGTGCGCCGCCCTGCTGGCCGCGGCCGGGTCGGTGGGGGTGGGGCTGACCGCGCACACCTGCCCGCACTACCTGTGTCTGCCCTCGGAGTTCCCGGGGCCGGGGTCCGCGGTGCACGGGTGCCGTCCGCCGTTGCGGTCGGACGCCAACCGCAAGGCGTTGTGGAGTTCGCTGCTGGAGCCCGACTCCCCGATCCGGACGGTGGGTTCGGGGCACCTGCCCGCGATCGGGCTGTACACCCTGGAGTGGAGCCTGTCGGCGCTGTGGACGGCGGCGCGCAGGCGCGGCCGGTCGTTGGCCGACCTGGCGCGGTGGACCGCCCAGGAGCCGGCGGACCTCGTGGGGCTGAGCGGCCGGGGGCGTGTGGAGGAGGGGTACGACGCCGATCTGGTGGCCTTCGAGGACCAGGTGACCGTCGCGGTGCCGCACCAGGACCCGAGCCCCTACGCGGGGATGCGTCTGACCGGTCGGGTGCGGCGGACCTGGGTGGCGGGGCGCGCGTCCCGCTCCGGGCCGCATCAGCGCTAGACCCGTGTCACACCACACACATCGGGCTTACAGCCTGTCAACATGGCAGTGCAGGGCCATGCACGTTGGCGATGGTGTGAGCACGCCCTCGCAGGTCACAGTGGAAGGTGTCAATGGCGATACCAGTTGGAGGAACCGTGCGCATCGGTGTGCCCCGTGAGATCAAGAACCACGAGTACCGGGTGGCGATCACCCCGGCGGGAGTCCACGAACTGACCCGCCGTGGTCACGAGGTCTACGTCGAACACGACGCCGGTGCGGGGTCCTCGATCACCAACGAGGAGTACGCCGCGGCCGGGGCCACCGTCCTGGGCACCGCCGACGAGGTGTGGGCCACCGGCGACCTGATCCTCAAGGTCAAGGAGCCCGTCCCCACCGAGTACCACCGGATGCGCGAGGGCCAGACCCTCTTCACGTACCTGCACCTGGCCGCCTCCCGCGAGTGCACGGACGCGCTCCTGGAGCGCGGGGTCACCGGTATCGCCTACGAGACCGTGCAGCTGCCCGACGGTTCGCTCCCGCTGCTCGCCCCCATGTCCGAGGTGGCCGGGCGGTTGGCCCCGCAGGTGGGCTCGGTGACCCTCCAGCGCCCCAACGGCGGGCGGGGCGTGCTGATGGGCGGGGTCCCGGGGGTACGCCCGGCCAACGTCACCGTGATCGGCGCCGGGGTGTCCGGGCTCAACGCGACCCAGATCGCCGTGGGCATGGGCGCGAACGTGACCGTGCTCGACCTCAACGTCAACAAGTTGCGCCACGTGGACGCGCTGTACCGGGGCCAGGTCAAGACGGTGGTCTCCAACGCCTTCGAGCTCGAGCTGTCGGTGCTGGAGTCCGACATGGTGATCGGCGCGGTCCTGGTGCCCGGTGCGAAGGCGCCCAAGCTCGTCACGAACGAGCTGGTCTCGCGGATGCGCCCGGGCGCGGTGCTGGTCGACATCGCGATCGACCAGGGCGGGTGCTTCGAGGACTCGCGGCCCACCACGCACGACGACCCGACCTTCGCCGTGCACGACACCGTGTTCTACTGCGTGGCCAACATGCCGGGCGCGGTGCCCAACACCTCCACGCACGCCCTGACCAAGGACACCCTGGCGTACACGGTGGCCCTGGCGGACAAGGGGTGGAAGCAGGCCCTGCGGGACGACGCCGCCCTGGCGGAGGGTCTCAACACCTTCGGCGGGGAGCTGGTGTACGCCCCGGTCGCCGAGGCGCACGGGCTCAAGTACCGCTCGCTCTCGGAGGTCCTGGCCTCCTAGGGGCGCCACGGGAGCGCGGGAACACGGGGGTCGTCCGTTCGGGCGGCCCCTCCTCGGTGTGACCGGCCCGACGCGCCGCCGACCGTCCCGCCCCGAACCCGTCCCACCTGGGGTCACCGGTCGCATTCGTGCCTCGTCACGGGGTGGTCGGGCCGCGACGGCGGGGGTACCGTCGAGGGGTGGCCCCTCCGGTGGCGGGGCCCGTGACCGGGGCCCGAGCACATGAGGTGGGGACTGTAGTGACACACACCGGAGCGGTAACGGTGACCCGGATCGTCGAGCTCGAACTCGTGCGGTTGCGGCCTTCGCTGGCCGGGCGCGGTTCCGACGGTTCCGTTCCGGTGCTGGTCCGGGTGTCCGACGGCCGGGTGAGCGGCTGGGGCGAGGTGGCCCGGGCCACCGCCGAGCAGTGGGAGGGGCTCGCCCGCGACTACGCTCCGGCGCTGCTGGAGCACGCCTGGCGCCGCCCGACCGAGGTGGCCGACGCCTTCGCCGACCTGCCCTGGGACCCGGCCCTGACCGGGGCCCTGGACACCGCGTGCTGGGACCTGTGGAGCCGTCAGCGCTCCACGCCGCTGGCCCACGCGCTGGGTGGTGAGCGCACCGCCCTCACGGCGGGGGCGACCCTGCCCCGGCAGTCGACCCTGGAGTCGGTGGTCACCGAGGTGAACCGCCGGGTGGGTGCGGGCTTCCGGCGGATCAGGCTGGAGGTCGAGCCGGGGTGGGACACCGACGTGGTGCGTGCGGTGCAGTCCAGCTTCCCGTTCCTGGTGCTCCAGGTGGACGCGGGCGGACGGTACACGGAGTCGCCCTCGGACCTGGACGCCCTGCGGTCGTTGGACGCGTTGGGGCTGCTCACCATCGAGGACCCCTTCGCCGCCGGTGACCTGGGCGCGCACGCGCGCCTGTCGGCCGAACTGCGCACGCCGGTGGCCCTGTACCGGTCGTTGTCGTCGGTGGAGGACCTGCGCGAGGCGATCCTGGCGGAGGCGGGCCGCGCGGTGAGCGTGGACCCGGCCCGGTTGGGCGGGCTGACGGCCGCTCGACGCGCGGTCGACCGGGCCGTCGACGCCGGTTGGCAGGTGTGGTGCGGGTCCTCGGCCGTGACGGGGGTGGGGCGCGCGGCGACGGTCGCGCTGGCCTCGCTGGCGGGGGCGACCCTGCCGGTGGAGGTGCGGGGATCGGGCGGGCGCGGCCGTGACCTGGTGGTTCCGCCGGTGCGTGCGCACGACGGGGTGGTGCCGGTGCCGTTGGCCGAGAGCGGTCTGGGGCACGACGTGGACCGGGCGGCGCTGTCGGGGTACACGTCCCGGACGGTGGTCGTGGGCCACGGGACGCATTCGGCGCCGGAGACCTCCCCATAACCGAACGCCGTTAGGTACCCTTGCGGCACCGAGTCCGGACCCGGTGTCGGACCCCGACGCACGTGGAGGCGCGGTGCGCGTGTTCGCCGACGTCCAGGAGGTCGTCGCCGCCCAGGGTGAACCCCTGGGCCGGACCGACTGGCTGACCATCACCCAGGACCGCGTCGACCTGTTCGCCGACGCGACCGACGACCACCAGTGGATTCACCAGGACGCGGAGCGTGCCGCCCGGGGCCCCTTCGGCGCCACCATCGCGCACGGTTACCTGTCGCTGTCGCTGCTGGCCCACTTCTCCCAGAGCCTGATCTCCCTCACCCGCAAGCCGAGCATGTCCATCAACTACGGGCTCGACCGGGTGCGCTTCCTCCAACCGGTCACCGTGGGGTCGCGGGTGCGCGACGCCGTCGTGCTGGGCGAGGTCCGCGAGACGCCCAAGGGGTACCTGGTCGCCACCGAGCACACCGTGGAGATCGAGAACCGCGACCGCCCCGCCCTCGTCGCCACCGCCCTCGGCCTGTGGGTTCCCTAGCCCGGGCGGAACGGCCTACCATCTTGGCGTGTCCGTACCTCCACCGCGCCTGACCGTGGTCACCCTCGGCGCGCGGGACCTACCGTCGCTGCGCCGGTTCTACCAGGCCCTCGGCTGGGAGGAACTGTCCTCCGGCTCCGACGACTGGACGGGGTTCCTCCTGGGCGGGGTCCTGCTCTCCCTGTTCCCCGTGGGGGAACTGGCCGCCGAGGCCGCCGAGGGCGAGGTCCCCGCCTCGGCGGGCTGGTCCGGATTCACCCTCGCGTGCAACGTCGACACCCCCGGGCAGGTCGACGAGGCGTTCGCCGCCGCCGTGCGGGCGGGCGCCCGGGCGGTGGCCGAACCCGCGCCCCGGCCCTGGGGCGGGAGGTCGGCCTACGTCGCCGACCCCGAGGGCAACCGCTGGGAGATCGCCTGGGCCCCGGGCGCGCGGTTCGACGCCCGGGGCTCGCTCACGTCCTTCGGCGACTGACCGACCGGTTCCGGGCCCTACCGGGCCACACGGCGCAGCGCCCGGCGGACCAGCCCCGGGGTGAACCAGCGCAGTTTGCGCTCGGCCCGCTCGGCCCGGCGGCGCATGCGATCGCTCCGGGCCCGGGCCTGCTCCAGGTCGGCGCGGAGCCGCGCCACGTCCGGAGCGTCGGCCTCCTCCGGTGAAGCGGCCATCGGGGCCTCCAGCCGGGCCTCCTCCTCGTCCGAGGCGCGGACCAGGTCGGTCGCGGGCATCCAGTGGATGCCGTGGACCTCCTCCACCAGCCGGTCCAGCTCCCGCCCGGACGCCTCCGGGTCGAGGTGGCGGGCCCGCGCGAACGCGGCGGTGCGCTCCAGGCGCACCATGCCCTCCTCCGCGGTGAGCGCGCCCGGCATGGGCGCGCACAGCAGGCCCACCGCATGGGTGTCGCAGGCGTGCACCATCTCCGCGACGGCCCTCGGGTAGAGTTCGGCGCCCGCCTCCAGGTACAGCCGGTGCGGTACGCGCGGGTCCGTGCCCGGCTCGCTCTCGACGAACCGCACACGCGGGTCGCCCCGGAAGGTCTCGTGCGCCAGCCTCAGGTCGAGGTCGTCCTCCTCCAGCGGCGAACGGCGCTCATCCCGCAACCGCCCCCACGGGCCCACCATCCACAGGCGCAGGTCCGGCGTCGTACCGGTCAGCAGCGCGGCGGCGGTGGCGTCGACCTCCTCCAGGGTGTGCCCGGCCACGTCGAGCACGACGTCGACCAGCGGCACCTCCCACAGACGCTCGGCGCGTTTGCGGCGCAGGTGGAAGTCGGGCACCCGGTTGGCCACGTAGGGCATCCGGTAGCGCGTCCCGGCGTCCCTCTTCTCCTGCATCTGCGAACGACCCAGGTGCCAACTGCTGGTCTCCTGGTCCGGAACGAACACCGCGCCCCGTTGGGCCACCCGGTGGCCGAACTCGCTGTCGCCGCCCAGGATCATCTCCGGGTCCAGGCCGCCCGCCGCGTCGAACAGGCTCCGGTGCAGCGACCCGGTCGCCCCCACGTACACCTTGAACGCCTCGTGGTGGGCCGAACGCAACCGGTCGTGGCGGTCGATGAACCGCTCCACCCAGTGCGGGTCGGCGCCCTCCCGGTCGAACAACAACTCGGCGCGCCCGGCGGCCACCTCGTCCCGCACGTACTCCGGGGTCATCGCCGCCGGGTCGAAGTCCACGAACATCTTGTGGCCCATCACCACGGCGTAGTCCACCACGTGGTGCCAGCGCATCTGCGACTCCACGTGTTCGCGGTAGACGAGCATGTCGGCGTCCAGACGCAGCACCACCCGCCCCGTGGAGGCGGCCACGCCGGTGTTGACCGCGTGTCCCGAACCCCAGCCGCCCGGCGCCGAGGTGATCAGCCGCGTGTTCTCCGGACGCACCTCCGGCAGGGTGAGCGGAACGGGCGATCCGTCGTCCACCACGACCACCTCCATCAGGTGCGCCGGGTAGCTCTGCGCGGCCAGCGACGCCAGCACCAACGCCAGCTTCTCGGGGTGGCCGTGCGCGGGGATCACCACGCTCACCGACAGCGTCGGCGTCCACTCCCCCAGCGGCGCCGGCTCCAGTCGCGCGTAGTCGTTGCGGAACACCAGGGGCTGGCCCTGCGGCGCCGTGTACCGATCCGCTTCGGTCCGCCGCCGCTCCCGCCCCTGTTCCGGGACCATCCCGACCCGGACCCGGGTGTCGGCCCGGGTCTCCGGGCCGCGTTTGGAGACGTTGTCCGCACTGGTCACGACTGTCCTCCCGTGTACTCGGTGGTCCGGAGCAGGGTCCGCGCGGGACCGGACTCCGGCCGGCCCAACGGCGCGGGTTCACCCTCCAGCAGCGAGCTCGGCCGCCAGCCGGACCACTGCCGGGTGCTCCTGCGGAGGAAATAGCCCATGTCGGCACCCCAGGTGTGTCCCTGTCCGGCCCGGCGCAGCAGGTAGCCGAGGCCGTGGGTGCGGTAGATCCGACCACTGTGGCGGCGGACCGCGAGGAGGAGCTGGCTGTCGATCGCCCGGGGCAGCGGGCGGAAGCCGCCGACGTCGCGCAGCACGGAGCGGTCGACGACGATCGTGCTGCCCACCACGTCCGGGGACGGCTTCTCCGTCTGGTAGCTCCGCCACACGGTGAGGTCGAGCTCCTCCAGGTACACCAGGTCCTGGGTGACGCCGACCAGGTCGGCGCAGGAGTAGGCGCGGGCCATCACCATGTCGGCGAGGTGCTCGGGGCCGTACCAGTCGTCGTCGTCCCACTTGGCCACGACACTGCCGGACGTGCGGTCGACCGCGTCGTTCAGGACGGCGCCGAACACCCGGTCGGCCGGGGCCTCGTACACGGTGATCGGGATGCCGGTCGCGGCGAACTCCGCCACGGCGGGCCCGACCTCGGGGTGGCCCGCGGAGAACCCGTGCAGGGCCAGGACCAGCTCGAACCGCACCCCGCGCTGACGGGCCACCTGGGCCAGCGCGAACCCCACCAGTTCCGGACGGCGGGTGCACAGCATCACCGACACCAGCGGGTCGGGCGGTACCGGGACCCCGGCGCGTTCGGCCAGCGCCCGCCATCGGGCCCGCTGCCCGTGGGCGCGCAGCGCGGCGCGCCGCAGACGCACGCTGTGCTCCTCCCGGCTGAGCGGGTCGGCCAGCTCGGTCGCGTCCAGGCGGGTCAGCGTGGCGGTGAGCTCCGGTCCCAGCGCCGCCGCCCAGTCGGGAACCGGCCCGCTGACCACGGGCACCCCGGCGGCGGCCAGCGCGACCACGGCCCGCACCACGGCGACCGGTCGCGCGTGCCCGGACCAGTCGACCCGTACCCCGCGCAGGTAGCGGACCCGGCCCACGTCCAGGTCGGTGACGGTGCCGTCCTCGGGGACGGTGGCCAGGACCTTCTCCCCCTCACGGAGGACGGTGCGGCCGCCCCGGGCGGACAGGTCACCCAGGGGTCCGCCGGCCTTCTTCGTGAAGCCCACGGGGTTGACGCACTGTTCGTCGATCGGGGCGAGGGACGTGACGGGGTCGGACACGTCGGCGCGGGCCCCCACGGCCGGTACGTCGAGGTGGGGGACGACGGCGTCCTCCCACAGCGGCGGCTGCCTGTCGCCCGCGCGGACCACGAGGTCGGACACGGGCGAGACCCGGCGCAGCGGCACGGGTCCGGTGGCGCTCACCCCGGTGGCGGCCGTGTCACCGGGGCGCCACCGCGCCGCGCCCACACCCTGCACCCCCGCCAGCGGGGTGGCCCGGCCTCCGCGACGGCCCCCGGTGGTGCCGTGCACCACGCAGTCGAGGGCCTGGCCGGTCTCGACGGAGTTGGGGAAGAACAGCTCGCAGATCCAGCCGCGCTTGCCCACACGGCGCACGCGCGACTCGAGGAGGTCGTTCCACTCGTCGATGCCCGGCGGGCCGGGGACGAGCGGCCCGTGGTGGCCCGGGGTGTCGACGACCACCGTGACGAGGTGGACGGTGCGCGGCAGGGCCTGGACGGTGACCAGGTGGCGGCGCAGGTCGGTGAGGCTGGCCGCCACGACGGCGACGAGCCCGACCGCGTCCGGCTGGTCCTGACCGCCCACCCCGGCGATCGCGAACGGTTCGCCGAGGGGGTGGTGGTCGAGGTCGACGCGCAGGTCGCCGGGGCGCAGCCGTAGTCCGGAGAGCGCCTTCAGGGTCGACTCGCGGTCCCCGGTGTGGCAGAGGACGGCCGGTTCGTCGCCGCGCGTGCGCAGCGCCTGGCGTAGGACGGAGTGGATCATCGGGCGACCCCGGGGTTCGGAGTGGGCTGGAGGTGCGAACCGGCCCTGACCGGCCACACCGCCCCACCCTAGCCACTCCCGTCACACACGGTGACTTACCGTCACGGCGTGTCCGTCACGGGGACAGAACCACCCCTGCCACTGGGGTCCGGCCCCGTGAGCCGGACCCACGGCCCGGCCGCGACTCCGGCCCCCGCGGCCGTGGCCGGTGGTTCCGATCAGCGGGCCAGCCTGCGCAGCACCCTCCGGGTGAGACCGGGGGTGAACCAGCGCAGCTTGCGCTCGGCCCGTTCAGCCCGCGCGCGGAGCCGGTCGGCCTCGGCCAGGGCCCGGTCCAGACGGTTCCGGACCACCTCGGGACGGTCCTCGGACACCTCCTCGGCGCCGGGGTCGACCACGAACGGCTCCCCCGGAATCCAGTGAGTGCCGCAGGTCAGCTCCACCACGCGGTCCAGGTCCGTGCCGGTCGCCCCCGGTTCCAGGTGCAGGGCGCGGGCGAAGGCGGAGGCCCGCTCCAGGCGCAGGACCCCGTCGCTCCGCGTGGCCCCGGGCAGTGGGGCGCAGAGCAGACCGGCGCCCTCCCTGTCGATCTCCTTGACCAGGTCCCGCAGGGCGTCCGGGGAGGGGGCCGTCCCGGCGCTCACGGTGAGCCGGAAGGTCACCCGGGGGTCGCGTTGGGGGGCGTCGGCCACGAACCGCACGCGCGGGTCGCCCCGGAAGGTCTCGCGGACCAGGCGCAGGTCCAGGTGCTCCTCGTCGAGCGGGGAACGGCGGTCCTCGTCCAACGAGTCCCAGGGCCCCACGAGCCACAGGCGCAGATCCGGCGTCGTACCGGACAACAGGGCGGCCGCGGTGGCGTCGACCTCCTCCAGGGTGTGCCCGGCGGCGTCCAGTACGACGTCGACCAGCGGCACCTCCCACTGGCGCTCGGGGTGCTTGCGGCGCAGGTGGAAGTCGGGCACCCGGTTGGCGACGTACGGCATCCGGTAGCGGGTGCCCGCGTCGCGCCGCGTCTGCATCTGTGAGCGTCCCAGGTGCCAACTGCTGGTGTCGAGGTCGGGAACGAACACGGCGCCGCTCTGGGCCACCCGGTAGGCGAACTCGGTGTCGCCGCCCAGGACCAGCGCGGCGTCCAGGCCGCCCGCCGTCTCGAACAGGCTCCGGTGCAGCGACCCGGTGGCGCCGACGAACACCTTGTAGGCGAGGCGTCCGGCGGTGCGCAGCCGGTCGTTCTTGTTGATGAGCCGCTCCACCCAGTGCGGGTCGGCGCCCTCCCGGTCGAACAACAGCTCGGCGCGCCCGGCGGCGACCTCGTCCCGCACGTGTGCGGGGGTCATCGCGGCCGGGTCGAAGTCCACGAACATCTTGTGACCGAGGGCGACCCCGTAGTCGATCTGGTGGTGCCAGCGCATCTGCGACTCCACGTGTTCGCGGTAGACGAGCATGTCGGCGTCCAGACGCAGCACCACCCGCCCCGAGGAGGCCGCGACACCGGTGTTGACCGCGTGGGCCGAGCCCCAGCCGCCGGGCGCCGAGGTGATCAGCCGCGTGTTCTCCGGACGCACCTCCGGCAGGGTCAGGGGCTCGGGCGATCCGTCGTCCACCACGACCACCTCCATCAGGTGCGCCGGGTAGCTCTGGGCCGCCAGCGACGCCAGCACCAACGCCAGCTTCTCGGGGTGGCCGTGCGCGGGAATCACCACGCTCACCGACAGCGTCGGCGTCCACTCCCCCAGCGCGGGCGGGGTGAGCGGGGCGTAGTCGTTGCGGCGCAGCCGGGGCTGGCCGCCGAAGTCCACCGCGCCTCGGGGCAGCGGTTCCCCGGGCACGATCGCCGGACCCGTGTCGGAGACCGGGCCCACGGCCGGGGCGGCGTGTTCTTCGGTACTGGTCAAGGGTGTCCCCCCGTGTGCTGTGTGGTACCGACCGGCCGTCCGTCGTCGGCTCCGCTCCCCAGCGGGGCGGGCTCGCCCTCCAGGAGGGAGCTGGGCCGCCAGCCGGACCACTGTCGGGCGTAGTTGTGCAGGAAGTAGGCCATGTCCTCGGACCAGGTGTGGCCGCCGCCGGTGCGGCGCAGCACGTAGCCCAGCCCGTGGGTGCGGTGGACGCGGCCGCCCCCACGGGTGACGGCGATGAGCAGCTGGGTGTCGATGGCGCGGGGCAGCGGGCGGAACCCGCCGGTCTCCTCCAGCACCACGCGGTCGGTGAGGATCGTGCCACCGGCGATGAACCGGGTGGCGGTCTCCGACTCCCGGCTGCGCCAGACCATGAGGTCGATCTCCTGGAGGAAGACGAAGTCCTGGCCGGTACCGACCAGTTCGGCCCCCGAGTAGGTGCGGGCCAGGACCAGGTCGGCCAGGTGTTCGGGGCCGTACCAGTCGTCGTCGTCCCACTTGGCGAGGAGGTCGCCGGACGCCAGGGCGACGGAGTCGTTGAGGACGGCGCCGAAGACCCGGTCGGCGGGCGCCTCGTGCACGACCAGGGGCAGGTCGGTGGCCCGGTAGGCGTCGACGGCGGCCCGCACCCGGGGCAGCGAGGCGGGGAAGCCGTGCAGGGTGAGGACGGTCTCCACGTTCACGCCGCGCTGGCGGGCGATCTGGGCCAGGGCGAAGCCCACCATGTCGGGACGGCGGGTGCACAGGATGACCGACACCCGGGGCGCCGGAGGCACGGGGACTCCGGCCTCGGCTGCCAGGGCCCGCCAGCGGGAGCGCTGTCCGTGGGTGTACAGGGCGGCGCGGCGCAGGCGGACGCTGTACTCCTCGCGGGCCAGCCGGTCGGAGAGGTCGGCCTCGGCGGCGGAGCCGAGCAGCGCGGTGAGCGGCGCTCCGAGCCCGGCCGCCCAGGCGGGGACCGGGCCGCTGACGAGCGGCACGCCCCCGGCCGCCAGGGACGCCACCGCGCGCACGGCCGCGTGCGGGCCGCTGTGACCGGACCAGTCCACCCGCACCCCGCGCAGGTGGCGCAGGCGGGACAGGTCGACGTCCGTGACGGTGCCGTCCGGGGCGACCGTGACGAGGTCCTTCCGGCCGTCCGCGACCACGGCGGAGTCGCCGCGCAGGGTGAGGTCTCCCAAGGGGCCCTTCTCGGCCTTGGTGAACCCGGTGGGGTTGACGGTGGTCTCGTCGACGGGCGCGACGTGGTGGACGGGGTCGGCGCCGGGCCGGTCGGTGACCAGGAGTGGGGAGCGGCCCGCCCGGTCGTGGCCGTGCGGTCCGGTCAGCGCCTCCCAGGAGTCGGTGCCGGTGGTGGCGCGGTCCAGGACGGGCACGTTCGCGTCGGTCCAGTCGGGGGGTGCGTCGGGGCCGTGCGCGCGCAGGGCCAGGTCGCCGACCGGGGTGACCCGGCGCAGCGGCACCGGCCCCTCGGCGGACACGCCGTGGGCGCCGGTGTCGCCGGGCCGCCACAGCGCCGCCTCGACACCGTTGAGGGCGGCCGACGGGGCGACGGCCGGGCCGCGCCGACGGCCGCGTGTGCCGTGGAAGACCGCGTCCAGGACCGGTGCGGACTCGATGGCGTTGGGGAAGAACAGTTCGCACACCCAGCCCCGGCTGCCCACCCTGCGCACCCGCAGTTCCTGGAGGTCGCGCCACTGCCCCAGGCCCGGCCCGACGGGCACCGGGGGTTCCTGGTGGCCGGGTGTGGCGACCAGGGCCGCCACCAGGTGCACGGCGCGCGGCAGGTGCACGGCGTTGGTGAGGGCCCGGTGGAGGTCGGTGGTGGTGGCCGCGACCAGCGCCACCAGACCGGCCACCGGGTCGTCGTCGAGGACGGGTGCGCCGAGGGGGTGGGCGTCGAGGTCGAGGACGAGGTCGCCGGGGGCGGTGGGCAGCCCGGTCAGCTCGGCGCGGGTGTTCGCGCCCGCGTGGCACAGCACGGCCGGTTCCTTGCCGCGAGCGCGCAGGGCGTGACGAAGGACGGTGGTGATCATCGGGTGGCCTTCGAGGTCGGGCGGCGGCTGGGGGCGGGCTGCCGGCGGTGTCGGAGCGGGAGGGAACGCTACGTGGGGCGGTACGGGCAGGAGGGCGGATCGGTAGGCGGTGCTCGAAGGGGCCGCCGCCAACGGGCCGGGGACGGTGTCGGGCTCAGGGGCTCCGGCGGGTGAACACGTGGGCGCCCTTCTCCAGTGGCTCCTCGGCGCGCAGCAGGCCGAACTCGCGGACCCAGCGCTCGCCCAGGGCCCTCTCGTCCGGCCGGTCGGCGTCGTCCAGGACCACCACGGCGTCGTCGGTCAGGCGCGGCAGCAGCGCGGGGACCGCCGGGTACCGGGCCTGCGCGCCGGTGGCCTGGGGCGGACCGTCCACGAACAGCAGGCCGACGCGGTCCAGGTCGTCCAGGCGCGAGAGGTCGTACCACAGCGGCCGGGACTCGTCCGGGCCGTCGGACGCCTGCCCGGCCAGATCCGGCTCGGCCTCCGTCAGCGGGGCGTACCGGACCTCCACGAGGTCGTCGAGGCCGTGCGCGGCCACCAGGTCGCGGCTGAGATCGGCGTAGCGTTCCTCGTGCTCGATCGCGACCAGGCGGCCCGTGCCCGCGCGGCGCAGCGCGTACCCGAGCCACACGCTGGAGGCGCCGCTGCCGCACTCCACCACGAGCTCGGGGCGGTGTCGGTCGATGAGCCGGACGAGCAGGCGGAGCACGTCCGGTGAGGCGGCCCAGCCGCGCAGCGGCGGCATGAACGGGGCGGCGTCCAGGTACGCGCGCAGTTCGGCCCAGGCCACCTGCTGTTCGTAGTCGTGGCGGCCCTGCACGGTGACGGCGCGCTGGATCTCCCGGCTGACCCGGGGAAGCGCGTGGTCCTGGAGCCGGGTCAGCCGCTCGGCGACCCCGTCCAGGGACCGGGTGATCTCCAGGCGGTCCCGGCCGAGCGCCTCGGTGACCCCGCGCGCGCTCCCGGCGACCGCGACCGACAGGGCGCGCACGGAGCCGCGCAGCGACCACAGGGCCAGGCCGAGCACGCACACCAGACCGCCGAGCAGGAGCACGGCGGTGGCGATCACCGCCTCCGCCCAGTCAAGGACCCCCAGGGCGCCCGCCACGGTCGGGAGGGCGAGCGCGGCCGGGCCGAGGACGGCGCCGATCGCCAGGAGGAGTGTGGCTCGGCGGCGGAGCGTGCGCAAGGGGACCTCCACGGGGGTCGCGCGGCAGCGGGTTTTCGGGGGCGTTCCGGGATGAGGGGAGAAAAAGCCCCGGACACTTTCGACACTAACTCCTCAAAGTGCCCGCATTGTTGCCCGCCGGGGAAATCGAAACCCGAAAGGGAATCAATTCCCCCGGCGTTCACCCATGGATCACCGGGGTTTCACGCCCGGACACTTCCGCGTCCGTTCCGCCGGAACGGCCCCCGCCTCTCACCCGCTCACGGCCTCACCATCCGGTCGCCTCGACCAGTGCCTCCTCCATCGCCGGGGCCAGGGTGCGGGCGTAGGTGGCGGTGACGTGGGAGTGGTCCCAGAACACGAGGATGTTGCCGACCACGGCGTCGCACGTACCGCCCGGGCACACCTGGTCGGTGAGGTCCATGAGGGTGACGTTGGGCGGCAGGTCGGCCTCGGCGGCCGGGTCGGTCTCCGCCTGGCTCGCGGAGACCGGCGACGCGCACCGGTCCACCGGTCCGGACTCCACGCACTCGGCTCCCTGGTAGGTGAGCCGGGGCAGGTCCCGCAGGCCCAGGACCTCGACACCCAGTCCGTCCAGCCACGCCCACATGTCCAGGAAGCCGTCGTGGACCCGCTCGCCGTTGAGCGTGGCACGGGTGGAGGAGGTCAGGACCGCGTCCGGACGCAGCTCCTCCAGTTCGGCCATGGCCGCGGCCTTCCACACCTCGCACTCGTCGAAGACCACGCCGTCCCGGTAGGAGGTGTCGGTGCTGAACTGGCAGCCGCTCTTGGTGAACGAGACCAGGCGCCACCCCCGGGCGTCGGCCGCCTCACGCACCGCGGGGTACCAGTGGGCGGCCCGCGAGGCGCCGACCAGGGCGATCGTGCGTTCGGCGTCCTGGGGGCCGCTGTCGCACACCACCAGCTCCTCCGAGGCCAGCGTGACGTGGCAGCCCTCCTGGTGGTGCCAGGAGAGGTCCTGGCGGGCGTCGGCGGGGTCCGGCCGCACAGGAACGTCAGCCAGGACCGAGGCCACGGCCGGGTCGGCGACCGCCAGGGCCCCCGGGTAGCTCTCCGGGGCCGCCATCTCCACCGCGCGTTCGGCCCGCTCCCGGTCGATGCGGTCGCTCCACAGCAGGGAGACGGCCAGCACCGGGACGAGCAGGGCGGAGGCGATCCCGATCGACCACGCGGGGGTGCGGCGGGCCGCCGGACGGGTGAAGCGGTCGAGGCCGCCCTCCGCGAGGCGGTGGGTGAGCCAGGCCAGGACCAGGGACGCCCCCAGTACGCCGAGGCCGCCCAGCGGGCTGGCCAGGGAGCGGCCGGTGACCTCCAGGTAGCAGACCAGGACCGGCCAGTGCCACAGGTAGAGGGGGTAGGAGAGCTTGCCGAGGTCGGTGAGCGGCCTCCAGGTGAGCAGGCGGTCCGCGCCGTGCGGGCTGCCGGTGGTCCCGGCCAGGATCACCAGGACGGCGGCACCGGTGGGCCAGAGAGCGACGTATCCGGGGAAGAGCGTGGACACCGAGAGCAGCACCCCGCAGGAGACCAGGGCGGCCAGGCCGAACCAGCCCAGGGAAACGCGCAGCCCCCGGGGCAGGCGCACGCGGTGGACCACCAGGGCCAGGATCGCGCCGAGCGCCAGCTCCCACAGGCGGGCGCCGGTGTCGAAGTAGGCCCAGGCCTGGTCGCTCGCGGTGACCGAGACCGAGTAGCTCAGGGAGAGCGCGAACACCGCCGTGACCAGGCCCAGGACGGTGGCCCGGAACGGCAGCCGCACCCGTGCGGCCGCGAGCGCGGCGAGGGCGACCAGCACCGGCCACAGCAGGTAGAACTGGCCCTGGATGGACAGGGACCAGAAGTGCTGGACGGGGCTGGGCGCGGCCTCCCGCGCCAGGTAGTCCACGGCGCCCCGGGCCAGCGCCCAGTTCTCGTGGTAGAGCGCCGCCGCCCGCACCTCGTCGAGGACGTCGGCCCAGCGCGAGCGCGGCAGCACCAGGTACGTGGCCGCCATGGTCGCCGCCAGGACCACGGCCGCGGCGGGGACGAGCCGCCGGGCCAGCCGGGTCCAGAAGGCCGCGAAGCGGACCCGGCCCTCGCGTTCGACGCTCCTGACCAGGGACCCGGTGATGAGGAACCCGGTGAGCATCAGGAAGACGTCGACACCGCCGGAGACCCGGCCGAGCCAGATGTGGTAGACGGCCACCAGGAGGACGGCGACGGCGCGCAGGCCCTCGATCTCGGGCCGGAATCCCCCCGATCCGCCCTTGATGCGTGCGTCGTCTGGGACTGAAGTGGCTGACGTGACTGAAGTGGCCCTCGTAACGAGGGGCTTCGGAGTGGAAGGGTCCATGAGCGGCGGCGGCCTCGGAGCGCTAGGGATTCTGTGCACCGAACGAGGCGTCTGAACGGGTTTCGTCACTCGAATTCGGCGCTGCATTATCGCCGTTCCCGATGCCCGTCCGGTAAATGGCGGACCAACGCCCGAACAACGTTCTCCTACCCTGCCGGGCCGACCTCGTACGACCCGGCCAGGTTAGGTCGGCGGAACGCGAACGGACGGCCCCGGCGTTATTCGGGAGGTTCGGGAACAACGGTGATGGTTCGTGTGGCGGACGGGAGGGAAGGGTGGGGGGAGGCCACGCGGGGAGCACGGGTCGACCGGGGCCGGACCGGAGGGGTCGGACACACGCCGGGACCCGTCACACCGCCCCCGCGAGGGGGCGTTTATTCCCGGGTCCGTGTGTAAAGAGCCTGACATCGGGTGTCCGCCCGCCTGGCTGATAGCTTGCTGACTAGAGCGATCCCATCGCTGTAAGCCCGAAGAATCGCGTCATTTGGAAAGGTGCGTCAGAGATGTCTGCGCCATACTCGCTTCCCGAACTGCCCTACGACTACGCGGCCCTGGAGCCGTGGATCTCCGGTCAGATCATGGAGCTGCACCACGACAAGCACCACGCCGCCTACGTCGCCGGTGCCAACGACGCGCTGGAGAAGCTGGCCGCGGCCCGCGAGTCCGGCGACTTCGGCACCGTGAACCAGCTCCAGAAGAACCTCGCGTTCCACCTGGGCGGCCACGTCAACCACTCCGTGTTCTGGAAGAACCTCTCCCCCGAGGGCGGCGACAAGCCCGAGGGTGAGCTGGGTGCCGCCATCGACGACCAGTTCGGTTCGTTCGACGCCTTCCGCGCGCACTTCAACGCCGCCGCCACCGCGATCCAGGGTTCGGGCTGGGCGATCCTCGCCTGGGACGCCCTCGGCCAGCGCCTGATCGTCGAGCAGCTGTTCGACCAGCAGGCCAACATCGCCATCGGCACGCAGCCGCTGCTCATGCTGGACATGTGGGAGCACGCCTTCTACCTCCAGTACAAGAACGTCAAGGGCGAGTACGTCAAGGCGTTCTGGAACGTCGTCAACTGGGCCGACGTCCAGGAGCGCTTCGCCGAGGCCCGCAAGGTGCAGCTCGGCTAGGCCCCCGCGCGCGCCGGTCGGCGATCGGCCGGGGTGCCGGGAACGGCGGAGGGCGGCACCGCGCGGTGCCGCCCTCGCTGCTGCCCGGGGTCCGTTCGGGTGGGCCGCCGGGAACGGGGACCGGAGCCCGTGCCGCCCGGCCTTCGGGGGCGACCGGGTGGGTCAGACCACGAGGGAGTCGGGGTGCGCCTGGACCGGGCCGTGCCGGTCCAGCTCGCGCCAGGCGCGGGCCAGCCGCCACACCAGCTCCTCACGGGTGGCGCGGTCGTGCACCAGGGGCAGCCGGAAGTACTCGTCGTGGCCCCCCTGCTCCGAGGTCGCCATGGTCGGACCGGGGACCAGCTCCACGCCGTGCCCGAGGGCGACCTGGGCGAACGCGCGGGCGTCGGCCCCCGGCAGGCGCACCCACAGGGCCGCCCCGCCGTCGGGGGTGCGCCAGCGCCAGCCGGGCAGGTCCCTGCGCAGCAGGCTCTCCGTGTGCTCCAGCGCCTGCCGCAGGAGCTCGGACCTCTCCTTGGCGAGCCGCGCGTAGCGGTCGACCAGACGCACCCCGATCGCCTGGTCGAGGAGGGGGCTGGCCAGGTCGGCCAGGACCTTGCGGCGGCTGAGACGCAGCGCCATCTCGGCCGGGGCGCGCAGCCAGCCCAGGCGCAGGCCCGCCCAGCCCACCTTGGAGAGCGAGTCGACGGTGAGGACCTCGGCACCGCGCGGCGCGTGGGCGGCCAACGGCGCGGGTTCGCCGTCGGCCCGGATACCCGTGTAGGCGCTGTCCTCCAGGATCGGAAAGCCCAGGCGGGCGGACATCTCCCCCAGTTCCCGGCGACGGGCGGCGGACATCAGGGTGCCGGTGGGGTTGTGGTAGGAGGGCATCACGTAGAGCAGGTGGGGTGTGGCCTCGGCGCAGGCGCGGCGCACCCCGTTGGGGTCGATCCCCTGGTCGTCGAGGGGGACCCCGCGCACGCGGGCGCCCCGGTCGCGGATGAGGTCGAGGCAGCCCGCGAACCCGGGGTCCTCGGCCACCACCGGCGACCCCCGTCGCAGGTAGAGCTGGGCGACCAGGGCGACGGCCTGGTGGGCGCCGGTGGTGACCACGATCTGGTCGGGGTGGGTGGGCAGCCCCCGGGCCTCGTAGTGGCGCGCGACGGCCTCGCGCAGGGCGGGCAGCCCGCGCGGGTGGTAGTCTCCCTCGGCCATCAGCGCCGGGAGGTCCTCGGCGGTGACCTCGCGGATGGCCCGTTCCACCTCCGACAGACCCGGGGTGGTCAGGCAGGACGTGGAGATGACGTTCTCGTCGGCCTGGAGGAGGTTGCGGTAGACGGTGGTGCCGTTGCCGTGGGGGCTCCACCCGTCCGATCGGACCGGGGCCCGTGAACCGCACACCCGGGTCCCGCTGCCCCGGCGGCTCTCCAGGACGCCCTCCGAGCGCAGGTGGTCGTAGGCCGAGACCACCGTGGTGCGGCTGACGCGCAGCGCGGCGGCCAGGCCGCGTTCGGAGGGCAGGCGCTCACCGGGGACGAGGGTGCCCTGGTCGACCAGGTCGCGCAGGGCGTCGGACAGGCGCCGGTGAAGGGCCCCCTTCCCGGTGGACCAGGTTCCCAGGGAGTCCACCACGTCGTCGGTGCGTCGAACAGGTTCGGCTCCTGGCGCCATGGGCACTCCTCACGTCCGGGCCGGAACCCGATACTGGCATCGGTCCACCCGTACCACCAGAGCCTGGACCCTTCCCGGGGCGAGGAGCGACCAGGAGGCCGGGTGCCCGTGGCGGGGGCCGGGCGCCGCCCCCTCGCACGAACGGGCCCGGCCGTCGAACGACCGGGCCCGGTGCCCTCTCCCGCACGCCCCTCGCGGCGCGGGATCAGGCCGAGACGGGGCCCGGTGTGGGGGCGAGCGGCGCGCCCATCGCGTGGTAGCCGCCGTCCACGTGCATGACCGTGCCGGTGACGGCGCGGGCCGCGGGCGACATCAGGAAGAGCGCGGGGCCCGCCACCACGGAGGTGTCCTTGGTGTCCCAGCCCAGCGGGGCGTGGCCCGCCCAGGAGTCGGCGATCTGCGCGAAGCCGGGGATGGAACCGCCCGCGAGGGACTTGATCGGACCGGCGGAGACGGTGTTCACGCGGATACCGTCCGGGCCCAGGTCGCGGGCCAGGTAGCGGGCGGAGTTCTCCAGGACGGCCTTGGCCGACCCCATCCAGTCGTAGACCGGCCAGGCGACGCTGGCGTCGAAGGTCAGGGAGACCACGCCGGCGCCCTGCGGCGCCTTGGCGAGGAGGTCGCGCAGACCCACGGTGAGCGCGGCCAGCGAGTAGCCGGAGATGTGGATCGCCTTGGACACGTCCTCCCACTCGGTGTTGAGAAAGTTGCCGCCCAGGGCGGTCTCGGGCGCGAAGGCGATGGCGTGGAGCAGGCCGTCCACGTGGTCCCAGTGCTCACCGACCGCCTTGGCCGTGGCGGCGATCTGCGCGGGGTCGGTGACGTCCATCGGCAGGACGGCGACCGGCTCCTTCGGCAGCCGCTTGGCGATGCGCTCGCAGATGGAGAAGGCACGGCCGGGCGGGTTGGTCAGGATCACCTCGTGGCCCTGGTTCATGGCCTCCTCCGCGATCGCGTACGCGATGGAGGACTGCGTGGTGATGCCGGTGATGAGCAGGTTCAAGGGGTCCCCTGGAAGGCGGTGTTCGGGCTGGCAGTGGCAACGTACCGGCGCGCGGCGGGGCGCGTCTGCCGTGGAACGGCACAAAGAATCGGCTCCGGGCTTGAAGGGGTCCGCCAGTGGCGGGCTCCGACGCCGGGGTCAGCGCCGCTCCGGGGGCGACCACGTGCCGCCGAGGCCCGCGCCCAGGGACCGGCGGGCCGCCCCGGCGAACGCCGCGGGGGGCAGGTCCCCCATTCCCGAGGGCAGCACCCCGGAGAGCGGACCGGCACCCATCGCGGACAGGTCCGTGAGGTTGCAGCGCATGGCCAGGTCGGGTTCGCGCGGCCAGGAGCCCACAACCACACCGGCGGGGACGAGCCCGCGCGCGTGCAGGGCCTCGGCGGTCAGGGCGGTGGCGTTGAGCGTGCCGAGCCGGGGGTCGGCCACGAGCAGGACCGGCGAGGACAGCAGTTCCGCGACGTCGGCGAGGGTCTCGCCGTCCTTGTTGAACCGGACGAGGAGTCCGCCCGCGCCCTCCACCAGGACGAGGTCGTGCCCGCGCGCGAGGTCGAGGGCGCGGTCGGCCACCTCCCAGGCGGCCGGGCCGTCCCGTCCCGCCCGGGCCGCGGCGGTGGCGGGGGCGAGGGGTTCGGGGAAACGGGCGGTCTCGGCGGCGGTCACGCCGGGGGCCAGTCGCGCGACGGTGCGCGCGTCGCCCTCCTCGCCGGGGAGCACCCCGGTCTGGACGGCCTTGAGCACCGCCACCCGGCGGCCCCGGTCTAGGGCCAGGGCGGCCACCGCCGCCGTGGCCACGGTCTTGCCCACCTCGGTTCCGGTGCCGGTCACCACGAGCACGGTCGTCACCGATCCCCCTCCGCGTCCTCGCCCGCGTCCCGGGCCCCGGCGTCGGCGTCGGCGTCGGCGTCGGCTCCCACCGAGGCCTCGACCGCGGCCACCATCCCGGCGGCAATGGTCGCGACCTCGGCCTCGGTGCACACGTAGGGGGGCATCGCGTACACGTGGCGGCGGAACGGGCGCAGCCACACCCCGGCCCCGACCGCCGCCCTGGTGGCCTCTCCCATGCGCACCGGCCGGTCCAGCTCGACCACCCCGATCGCGCCGAGCACCCGCACCTCGCGCACGCCCGGAAGGTCACGCGCCGGGGCCAGGCCCTCGCGCAGCCCGGCGCCGATCCGCGCCACGTCACCGCGCCAGTCGCCCTCGGTGAGCAGCTCCACCGAGGCCAGCGCCGTCGCGCAGGCGAGCGGGTTGCCCATGAACGTGGGCCCGTGCGCGAGCACCGGCACGTCGCCGTCGGCGATCCCGCGTGCCACGCGCGGTGTGCACAGGGTCGCGGCCAGCGTCATGTAGCCACCGGTCAGGGCCTTGCCCGCGCACAGGATGTCGGGGACCACCCCGGCGTGGTCGGCGGCGAACATCTCGCCGGTGCGGCCGAACCCGGTGGCGATCTCGTCGAACACCAGCAACAGGCCGTGGGCGTCCGCGATCCGGCGCAGTTCCCGCAGGTAGCCGGGGTGGTGAAAGCGCATCCCGCCCGCTCCCTGCACCACGGGTTCGACGATGATCGCGGCCAGCTCGCGGGCGTGGTCGCGGGCCAGTGCCTCGAACCGGGCGACGTAGTCCGGGTCGGGCGGGGTGTCGAACCCGGCGGGCGGTTCGGGCGCGAACACCTGCGGTGGCAGGACGTCGCCCCACAGGGCGTGCATGCCGCCCTCGGGGTCGCACACACTCATGGCGTGGAAGGTGTCGCCGTGGTAGCCGCCGCGCCAGGTGAGGAACCCGCGGCGGCCGGACGCCCCGGTGGACCGGTGGTACTGGAGGCACATCTTCATGGCCACCTCCACCGACACCGAACCGGAGTCGGCGAGGAAGACGTGGTCGAGCCCCTCGGGGGTGATCCGCACGAGCGCCTCGGCCAGGGCCGCGGCGGGGGCGTGCGTGAGCCCGCCGAACATGACGTGGCTGAACCGGTCCGTCTGGGCGTGCACGGCGGCGTCCAGGCGCGGGTGGCGGTACCCGTGGATCGCCGACCACCAGGACGCCATGCCGTCGACGACGCTGTGGTCGCGCCCGTCCGCCCACAGGTCGAGGCGCACACCCGCGGCTCCGGTCACCACGTAGGGCGTCTCGGTCGCGGGGACGCTGGTGTACGGGTGCCACAGGTGGGCGCTGTCGGCGGCTCGGACCCGGTCGGGACGGGGCGTCTCGGTGCTGGTTCGCGACATGGTGACCCATTGTTCCGCGCACGCGGCCGCTGGCACCCCGTACGAGTGAGCCAGGAATCCCCGCCCAATCTTTGTGGGCTTCCACCGGTGACCGGGGCGGCGCGAACCGGCAGAGTCGTAGGCGCCTCCCTGGCACTGCAAGGGACGGGTCGCCCCAGCGGACTTGGCCGTCGCTGGGTCGACCCGCCAGGGCATCCTCCCGCCGGACCGACCACCCCGCGCACTTACCTCGTGCACGAGGTTTCTCCCGGGCCGGAGCCCCTCCCCCGCCCCCACACGCACGGAGCCGCACCAGCCACCGCATCCGCCACCCGACCCGAGGAGCCTCCTCCGCATGGATCGCCTCGACACCGCCGCCCGCCCCGCGCGCCGCCCCTGGCCCCTGCGTGCCACCAGCCCGAAGGCCGCCCCGGCGCCGCCGCGCCCGGACCACCCGCTGGCCTGGCTGGACCGCGCCGCCGAACGACGCGCGAGCGCCGGGCTCACCCGCCGCACGGTCCCCCGGTCACCCTCGGACGGACTGCTGGACCTGGCGGGCAACGACTACCTCGGGCTCTCCCGGCATCCCGCCGTGGTGGCGGCCTCCGCAGACGCCGTCCGTGTCTGGGGCGCGGGCGCGGGCGGTTCGCGGCTGGTCACCGGGGACACCGAGCTGCACGGCGAACTGGAGCGCGAGCTGGCCGACTTCCACGGGTCCGAGGCGGCCCTGGTGTTCTCCTCCGGGTACGCGGCCAACCTCGCCATGGTGGCGTCGCTGGCCGCCCCGATCCCCGAGGACGTCGAACCCCCGCTGGTGGTGTGCGACCGCCACAACCACGCCTCCCTCATCGACGCCACCCGCCTGGCCCGGGTGGCCGGGGCCCGGGTCGCGGTCTTTCGCCACCGCGACGCCGACCACGCCGCCGAGCTGCTCGGCGAGGGGCGGGGGCGGCGCCTGCTGCTGAGCGACACCGTGTTCTCGGTGGACGGCGACCTCTCCGACCCCTCCGCCCTGGCCCGGGTGGCGCGTCGCCACGGGTCCGCGCTGTTGCTGGACGACGCGCACGGGCTCGGGGTGCTCGGGGCGGGAGGCCGTGGCGCCGTCGGCGGCACCGCGCTGGGCTCCGCCGACGACGTCGTGGTGTCGGTGACCCTGTCGAAGTCCCTCGGCGCGCAGGGCGGGGCGGTGCTGGGATCGCGGCGGGTGATCCGCCACCTGGTGGAGACGGCTCGCACGTTCGTGTTCGACACCGGCCTGGCACCCGCCTCGACCGGGGCGGCCCTGGCCGCGCTGCGCGTGCTGCGGGCCGAGCCGGGACGGGCGGAGGACGTCCGTGCCCGGGCCCGTGCGCTGGCCGAGGGGCTCCGCGCACGCGGGTTGGAGGCGAGCTCCCCGGACGCGGCCGTGGTGTCGGTGCCGGCGCGTTCCCCCCAGGAGGCGCTGGCCTGGCGGGACGCGTGCCTGGCGGACGGGGTCAGGGTGGGCTGCTTCCGTCCGCCGTCGGTCCCGGACTCGCGCTCGCGCCTGCGCCTGACCGCCCGGTCCACCCTGGACGACGCCGACGTCCGACGGGTTCTCGACGTCATCGCGGTGAACCGCCCCGGGTAGTCTGGCCGGTGGATCAGGGTGTGGCGGCCGTACGCACCCCGCACGCCCCACGGACCTGGGAGGCGGTAGGAGATCGTGTCAGAGCGTGATGGTGACCCCCGAGGCCCCCGGGAGCCTGAGGACCCCGCCGCGGTACCGCCCGACGGGGGTCCCGCGAGCGGCCCGGCGCCGGATGCGACCGCGTCGGCCTCGGAAGGGGTCGACAACTCCGAGGGACCCGAACGCGCGAACGCCTCCGCCACCACCGACGCCACCGAGGACGCGGCCCCTGCCCGCCCCCGTCGGCGCCGCCGTCTCGCCCTGGCCGTCGTGTCCGTGCTCGTCCTGTCACTGCTGGCGGTCGTGGCCGTGCCCGCCAGCCGCGACGCCCTCCTGGGCCTGTGGTGCGACGCCACCGGAGGCGTGTGCCCCGGCGAGCCCCTGCCCCCCATCACCGAGGACGAGGAGCAGGACTGGCGGGTCCGCATGGAACCCGAGGAGGCCGCGGTCTGGGGGAACTACGTCTCTTTGGGCGACTCCTACTCCTCCGGCGACGGTGCCGGGGAGTACGAGGAGGGCACCGCCGAGCCCGGTGAGTGCTGGCGCTCCGAGCACGCCTACCCGCGCGTCGTCGAGCGCGAGTTCTCGTTCGAGGGCGCGCTCGGCTTCTACGCGTGCAGCAGTCACAAGGGCTCGGACATGCTCAGCCAGATCGGCTCCCCCGAATCGCAGATCGAGCGCGTCACCGAGCACACGTCGCTGGTCACCGTCGGTATCGGTGGCAACGACCTCGGGTTCATCCCCGTCCTGCGCACCTGCATCATGCGGATGCCGCTGCTGGAGCGGACCGCCTGCACGGACCAGGAGGAGGAGGTCGCCGAGAAGATGGACGCCTTCGAGGAGACGCTCACCACCGTGATCACCGAGATCCGCGACCGCGCACCCGACGCCCGGGTGCTGGTCCTGGGCTACCCGCGCCTCTTCCCCGAACAGCCGCCCGGCATGTACTACACGCTCTCCCAGAGCGACCAGCAGTGGCTCAACTCCGTGGCGCAGCGCTTCAACGACCGGATCAGGGACACCGCGATCCGCGCGGACGGCGAGGTGTACGGGGCCCGGCAGGCGGGCAGCGTGGAGTTCGTCAACGTCTTCACCGCCCTGAAGGGCCACGAGGTCAGCGAGGACGACGCCTGGCTCAACGGGATCGTCCTGGGCCAGCTCGGCCAGGGCCTGCGCGTGGACCGGGCGAGCTTCCACCCGACCGCCCAGGGACAGCGGTCCATCGCCGAGCGGGTCAGGCTCCAGATCGAGGAGGGGCCGGATCGGGTGCTGTACACGTCGCGGGAAACCCTGGACAAGGTGAACGCGGACCTGCTGCACACCGAGCTCGGCGGCCCGCTGGACCCGGCCAACGCGGTGCCGGGCACCGACGCCCCCGGGGACTCCGAGGAGGCCGACGGAGACGGCGGGGACGACGCGGGCGCGGCCGAGGCCGGGGCGGGTTCCTGACCCCGAACGCCGCTCGGCGCACACGCGCGGCCCCGCCCCAGCAGATCTGCCGGGGCGGGGCCGCGCCGTTCGCGTCCTCGGCGGCGTCCTACCCGCGTTCCGCCTTGAGTTCGGCGATGACCTCGGCGAACCGGTCCAGACCCCAGTTGAGGTCGTCCTCGCTGATCACCAGCGGCGGGGACATCCGCACCGTCGAACCGTGGGTGTCCTTGACCAGCACCCCGTGCTCGGCGAGCCGCTTGCACAGCTCCTTGCCGGAGGCCAGCGCCGGGTCCACGTCCACACCCGCCCACAGGCCGATACTGCGCGCCGACACCACCCCGTCGCCGACGAACTCGCCCAGCCTGCGCCGGAGCACCTCACCCAGCTTGCGGGCGTTCTCCAGGTAGGGGCCCTCGGTCAGCATCCGGACGACCGTCCGGCCCACCGCCCCGGCGAGCGGGTTCCCGCCGAAGGTGCTCCCGTGCTGGCCTGGCTGGATGACGCCGAGCACGTCCTCGTCGGCCACCATCGCCGACACCGGCAGGATGCCACCGCCCAGCGCCTTGCCGAACAGGTACGCGTCCGGGACGACCCCGGTGTGCTCGCAGGCCCGGATCGTGCCCGTGCGCCCCAGGCCCGCCTGCACCTCGTCGGCGATGAACAGCACCCGGTTGGCGTCGCAGATCTCCCGGACGCGGGGCAGGTAGTCGTCGGGCGGCACGATCACACCCGCCTCGCCCTGCACCGGTTCGATGAGCACCGCGACGGTGGTCTCGTCGACGGCCTCCTCGATGGCGGCGGCGTCCCCGTAGGCCACCGAGCGGAAGCCCGGCGTGTAGGGGCCGAAACCCGTCTTCGCCTCGGGGTCGGAGGAGAAGGAGATGATCGTGGTCGTGCGCCCGTGGAAGTTGGCCCCGGCCACGACGATGGTCGCCTGGTTCTCCGGGACGCCCTTGACCTCGTAGCCCCACTTGCGGGCCACCTTGATGCCGGTCTCCACCGCCTCGGCGCCGGTGTTCATGGGCAGGACCTTCTCCTTGCCGACCATGTCGGCGAGCGAGCTCACCCACGGGCCGAACTGGTCGTTGTAGAAGGCCCGGCTGGTCAGCGTCACCCGGTCGAGCTGGGCGTGCGCGGCGGCCAGGAGGTCGGGGTTGTGGTGGCCGAAGTTCATGGCCGAGTACCCGGCCAGGCAGTCGAGATAGCGTTTGCCCTCCACGTCGGTCACCCAGGCACCGCGGCCCTCGGCGATCACGACGGGCAGGGGTGCGTAGTTGTGCGCCGACCTCGTCCGTGCGAGTTCGATGTGGTCCGCGCTGGAGAGTCCCTGTCCGCCGGGGTTTCCGGCGGAGTCCTGCTGTCCCAGATTCTGGGTGGTCATCTAGCCGCTCCGATCACCATTGACCGATGTCAGACAGTAGATACCCACCGCACGGCCCGGTAGAGCCCCGCGGCGGGATCTCCACGAGTTGAGCAGATGATCCGGTGAGCCCACAAGGGGTGGCGAAGATCACCAGCGGGAGCCGGGGCCCGAAACCCCCGCCCCTTCCGCACCGGCACCCCCGCTGAGCGGGCGTGGCCCGGCGGCGCCCGTCCGGAGGGTGACGGGGGACGGTTACGCAGGTGACGCGGTACACAGCCCCCACGGCGATCGGGTCCCGGCCCGACGGGTACGTTCGCTCGTAGCCAGCCACAGCCGCCGCGAGCGCCCCCGCCGAGGACGGCAGTACCGATCGTCAGGGAGGTCATCAGACGTGCCCCACGCGTCCCCGGACACCCCCTTCTCCCTCGCCGGCCTCATGTCGGCGGTGGCCGACGCCGTCCCCGACCGGATCGCCCTGGTCGCCGGGCCCCGGCGCCTGACCTACCGCGCCCTGGACGACCGGGCCACCCGGCTCGCGCGCCACCTGGTCACGGCCGGTGTGCGCCCCGGGGAGAACGTGGCGATCCTGTCGTTCAACCGCGCCGAGTGGGTGGAGTCGTTCCTGGGAGTGCTGCGCGCGGGCGCGGTCCCGGTGAACGTCAACTACCGGTACGTGGCGGGCGAGCTCCGGCACGTGCTGTCGGACTCGCACTCGGTGGCCCTGATCGCCGAGGACTCCCTGGCCGCGACGGTGGCCGCGGTGCGCTCGGACCTGCCGCGCCTGAGGCATGTGCTCCTGCTGGAGGACGGCTCCGTGCGCGACGCGACCCTGGGCGGCGCGGACTACGAGGAGGCACTCGCCGCGCACGGTCCCGTCACCGACGACGAGGCGGTGGCCCTGCCCGTGACCAGCGGTGACGACCACTACCTGTTGTACACCGGGGGCACCACCGGCTATCCCAAGGGTGTGCTGTGGCGTCAGGCGGACGTCTTCCGCGCCGCGGTGGAGCGCCGCGACCCGGGCTCCCCCCGCGCCGCCACCCCCTCCGACGTGGCCGATCGCGCGGCCCGCTGTTTCCCTCTGCGCATGCTGGTGCTCGGTCCGCTCATGCACGCCGCCGGGCAGTGGAACGCGCTGAGCATGCTGCTGTGCGGCAAGCGTGTGGTGCTCTCCACCGACCGCAGTCTCCGGGCGGACCGCGTGCTGGAACTGGCGCACCGCGAGGGGGTGCACGCCGTGCAGCTGGTGGGGGACGCCATGGCGCGTCCGCTGGCCAGGCACCTGCTCACCGAGCCCGACCTGTGTCCGGACCTGACCTCGGTGCGCTCGGGCGGCACCCCGCTCACGCCCGCCGTGCGCGGGCTGTGGCGTGCCTGGCGCGAGGACGTCGCCCTGGCCGACGCCTACGGGGGGTCGGAGACGGGCGTGTGCGGCTCGGCGACCGCACCCGAGGAGCACACGAGCGTCGCGGACTCCGCCGACCGGCGCAGCTTCACCATGGGCGGCAGCATCGCGGTGCTGGACGGCGCCCTGAGGCCGCTGCCCCCGGGGTCGGTCGAGGTCGGCCGGATCGCCCGGACCGGCCGGATTCCGCTGGGCTACTACAACGATCCGATCGCCACCGCCCGCACATTCCCCACGGACAGTGAGGGGCGGCGCTGGGCGCTGTCGGGCGACTACGGCACTCGGGCGGCGGACGGTTCCATCGTGTTGCTGGGCCGGGGCAGCGTGGTGATCAATACCGCCGGAGAGAAGGTCTATCCCGAAGAGGTGGAGGCCGTGTTGAAGGCCCATCCCTCGGTGGAGGACGTGATCGTGGTGCCCGCCCCCGACGAGCGGCTCGGGCAGAGGGTGACGGCCCTGGTCTCGCTGGCCTCGGGTTCGGCCCCCGACGAGGGCGCGTTGAGGGCGCACTGCCGCGTGCGCCTGGCGGGGTTCAAGGTGCCCCGGACCGTGCACTTCGTGGACCGGGTGCGGCGTACGGCGGTGGGGAAGCAGGACTACCGGTGGGCCGCGTCGGTGGCCGGGGAGGACCCCGCCGCGCCCGCCGTCCCGCTCGCTCCGCTGTCGGCGTCGCGCCGGAACTGAGACGGGGTTCGGGGCCGCCTGTCACGTTCTGTTTTCGGACTCCGGACCTGACGGGCGAATACCTGACCAAAACCCCGAATATCAGGGCGCTCGGACGTCTCGGCCCCGCCCGGCGCCGCTAGAATCGGCACTGCCCGGCCCGGGGCCTGTCGGCTCTCCTCCCCCATCGCACGGCCCGGGCGGCACACATCAGCGCGGGCCGGGGCGTCGAACCGGTGGAGGTCGCCCCCGCGACCCGCGCGACACAGCACCCCTTTGACACCGCCGACCGGCATCGACACCGTGTCGGCGGCCCCATCAGGACGGAGGACGGCGCCGCGTCCCGGGACTCCCCCGGGCCCGCGCCCGACAACATGGCCAAGTCAGTAGGCTCCTACATCTTCAACGCGGTGCGCGGCGGGGCCGTCGGCACCTCCGAGGCCCTTCCCGGCATCAGCGGCGGCACCGTCGCGCTGATGGTCGGCCTCTACGACAAGCTGATCGGCGGCGCGGGCCACGTGGTCAGCGGCATCAAGCGCTACGTCACCGACGTCCCCCGGGGCAAGGGCAAGGAGCGGGCCCAGGAGCAGTTCCGCCAGGTCGACTGGCCGGTGCTCGTCCCCGCCCTGATCGGCATGGCGGTCGCGCTCATCCTGGCCGCGATCTTCCTCGCCCCGCTGGTCGAGGTGTACGAGCAGTACGCCTACGCGCTCTTCTTCGGCCTGGTCCTGGCCTGCCTGTGGATTCCCTACACCGGCGCGGGCAAGAAGTGGAAGGCCTGGCACTACGCGGTCGCGCTGGTGTTCGCCGTACTCGCGTTCCTGCTCACCGGCCTGCCCGGAGCCAACCTGCCCACCCACCCCGTGGTGGTCTTCTTCGCGGCGGCCGTCGCGATCTGCGCGCTGGTCCTGCCCGGTCTGTCGGGGTCGTTCATCCTGCTGACCCTGGGCCTGTACGAGCCCACCATGGCCGCCCTGCGCGCCGCCGACCTGCCCTACATCACCGTCTTCGTGCTGGGCATGATCACCGGTCTGGCGCTGTTCGTGAAGGTGCTCCAGTTCCTGCTGGAGAACCACCACCACATCACCCTGGTGGTGCTCACCGGTCTCATGGCCGGTTCGCTGCGCGCCCTGTGGCCGTGGCAGGACGAGAACCGCGACCTGCTGCCGATGACCGACGTCCCCGTGACGATCGCCTTCGCGGTCGGCGGCTTCGTGGTGGTCGTCGGCATGATCGTCTGGGAACAGCGCAAGCTCGCCCAGCAGCGGGTGGAGACCCGTCAGAACGTCTCCGTCTAGAGCCCCCGGTCCGCCCCGGCGAACCGTCCACTACAGTCGGAACCACCACAAACCAACACCGATGCCGGGGCCGTGAGGCCCCGGCGGCGCGGGGTGCCGGAAGCGTCCTTCCGGCTGAGAGCACACCCGTCGAACCTGCCCTAGTTCGTACTAGCGAAGGAACGCCAATGAGCGCGTACAACGTCGTGTCCATCGCCGGAAGCGACCCCAGCGGGGGCGCGGGCGTCCAGGCCGACCTGAAGGCGTTCTCCGCCCACGGAGTCTTCGGGATGACCGTGGTGACGGCGTTGACCGCCCAGTCCACACGCGGGGTCACCGGAGTGCACGGTGTCCCCGCGTCGTTCGTCACCGACCAGATGGACACCCTGTTCACCGACGCGACCGTGCACGCGGTCAAGGTGGGCATGCTGTCCACGTCCGAAGTCACCGAGGCCGTCGCGGCCGCCGTGGACCGCCACCGGCTCCCGAACGTGGTCGTGGACCCGGTGATGGTGGCCAAGAGCGGCGACCGCCTCCTGGAACGGTCGGCCATCGAGGCACTGCGGAACGTCCTGCTGCCCCGTGCCGACCTGCTCACCCCCAACCTCCCCGAGGCGGCCGACCTGCTCGACGAGGCCGAGGCCACCACCCTCGAGGAGATGCGCGACCAGGCCGAGCGACTGCTCGGGCTCGGCCCCCGCCGGGTCCTGCTCAAGGGCGGGCACCTGCCGGGCGCGGAGAGCGTCGACCTGCTGGTCGACGGGGTCGGCGCGCCCGTCGAGTTGCGCGCGCCGCGGGTGGACACCCGCAACACCCACGGCACCGGCTGCACCCTGTCCTCGTCGATCGCGGCCCTGCTGCCGCAGCGGCCGGACGCGGTGACGGCCGTGGCCGACGCCAAGGCCTACCTCACCGAGGCCCTGCGCCGCGCCGACGAGATCGACGCGGGCGGCGGCCAGGGGCCGGTGCACCACTTCCACGCCTGGTGGTAGCCGCCCGGCGCCACGCAAGGGGGGACCGGCAGTCGCGGCCGGTCCCCCTCGACGTGGCCCCGGGACGCCGTCCCGGGCCGCACGCGGACTACTTGCTGACGTCGTCCATGATCACGTCGGGGTTGCGCCACTGCGGGTGGCCGAAGAACTTGCGGGTCTCCGCGACCACGACCGGCGACAACAGGATCAGACCCACGAGGTTGGGCAGCGCCATCAACCCGTTGGCGATGTCGCTGAAGAGCCAGACCGACTCGACGCTGGCCGTCGCTCCGACGTACACGACGGCGATGAAGAGCAGGCGGTACGGCAGGACCAGGGTGCGCCTGCCCTTGGCCAGGTAGACCATGCAGCGCTCACCGTAGTACGACCAACCGAGGATCGTCGTGTAGGCGAAGACCGCGACGGCGCAGGCGATGAAGACGACCCCGAAGGTGCCCAGGGCCGGGCTGAGCATGGACAGGCCCTGCTCCATCGAACCCGAGGTGAGCAGCACGCCCTTGTCGTCGGGGTCGAACCCGGCGCTCACGTTCGCGTTCCACAGGCCAGAGGTGATGATCATCAGCGCGGTCAGGGTCACCATGATGATGGTGTCGATGAAGGTCTGCGTCATCGACACCATGGCCTGGCGGACCGGCTGCGTGGTCTTGGCGGAGGCCGCCGCGATGGCACCCGTGCCCAGACCGGACTCGTTGGAGAAGATGCCTCGGGCCACACCCGTGCGGATGACCAGCATCAGGCCGGCGCCCGCGAATCCGCCGGCGGCCGAGGTGCCGGTGAAGGCGTCGGTGAAGACGAGCACGAAGGCGGGGAGGATCTGCTCCCAGTTGATCATCAGCACCAGCAGGTTCATGAAGATGAACCCGATGATCATGAACGGCACGATCGCGGAGGCGAAGCGGCCGATGCTCTTGATCCCGCCGAGGATGACGATGGCGACGAGCACCATCAGGACCACGCCGATGATCCGCTGGTCGACGCCGGTCACGTTGTTGAGGGAGCTGGACACGGCCTCGGCCTGGGTGCCGTTGCCGATGCCGAACGCGGCGATGGCGCCGAAGATCGCGAAGGCGCCGCCGAGGAAGTACCCGAACCGGCCGGGCAGCCCGTTGCGGAGGTAGTACATCGGGCCGCCGGCCTGCTCGCCCTTCTCGTCCTTGACCCGGTACTTGACGCCCAGAAGGGCTTCGCTGTACTTGGTGGCCATGCCCGCGAGGCCGGTGAGCCACATCCAGAACAGCGCGCCGGGCCCGCCGATCCCGATGGCCAGGCCGACACCGGCGATGTTGCCGACGCCGACGGTGGCGGCGAGGGCCGTGCTGAGCGCCTGGTAGTGAGAGATGTCGCCCTCGGCCTGGTGGTGGTCCTCCTTGCGCCGGACGAAGGCGAGCCAGAGCGCGTGGCCGAGCTTCGTGAACTGGAGCAGGTTCAACCGGATCGTCAGGAAGACACCGGTCAGGAGCAGCAGCGGGATGAGGACGTACGGGCCCCAGATGACGTCCCGCAGGACTTCGGCCATTTCGAGGAGGTGGTCCACGGGGGGACCTCTCTTTCGGTGATTACGTGGGGTAGGGGAAGACTGTGGTGTGAAGGGGAACCGGGACCCACGGAAACACGTTGGAAACGGTGGGTACCGTTCGGTATCGGGAAAGAATGGCACTGGCGCGTAACGAACGCATCACACGAGGTCAGAATGCTTATTACGGCCACCTAACACGTCTTTTTCACGTGTCCTGATCCCGGTCCTCTCTGGGGGAGCTACCCCTCTCCGCTCTCGGCCCCGCCCGCTTCCTCCGCCCGGGCCAGGGCGAGGCGGCTGAGCACGGCCGCCGCGACCTCCGGGTCGGCCCCCCGGCCCACGGCCACTCCCAACAGGTAGGTCGTCAGCGGGGCCGCCGGTCGGGCGACCGAGTGGGCGGCGTCGCGCGCGAGATCCAGGACGCGGTCCACGTCGGCTTTCTGAAGAGGGTCCGTTTCGTCCAGGTCCAGTTCCGCTCGGACCAGTTCGGACCATTCCACGAGTGTCACCACACGGCTCCTTGGGGCGTTCGGTCGGTCACGTTCGGCGATCACGGCCGAGGCGGGGTCATCCGGCGGTCAGGCGACCGTCCGGACGGTGTCACCACCTGATCGGCCAACCCGGGGCGCGCCTTCGGGCGAGGTTCTCCCGCCCGGCGACCCGGGTTCACTCCCCGACCCTAGCGTCGGAGGCAGCCGCCACTCGGCGTGACACCTCGGCGTTGGGAGCCCCGCATGTCCCCCACACCCCCGCCCTCCGACCACCGGCCGCCCCTGCGCGTGGCCATCGTGACCGAGTCCTTCCTCCCCCAGGTCAACGGGGTCACCAACTCCGTGTGCCGGGTCAGCGAGCACCTCGCCGCCGAGGGCCACCGCGCGCTCGTGCTGGCCCCCGGGCCGGGGCCCTCCTCCTACGCGGGCTTCCCCGTGGTGCGGATGCCCGCCGTGCCGCTGCCGCTGTACCGCGACTTCTCCATGGGCCTGCCCGCCCACCGGACCATGACCGCCGCGATCCGCGCGTTCGCACCCGACGTGCTCCACCTGGCCTCCCCCGCGCTCTTCGGGGCGACGGCGGTGGACGTCGCCCGACGGTGGGCGCTGCCGACCGTGGCCGCGTTCCAGACCGACCTGCCCGGATTCGCGGGCCGCTACGGTCTGCCCGGCGGCGAGGCGCTGTGGGCGCACCTGCACCGCCTCCACTCCGCGGTGGACCGTACACTCGCCCCCTCCTCCGCCACTCTGAAGACGCTCTCCGACCGGGCGTTCCCCCGGCTCGGCCTGTGGCGGCGGGGTGTGGACGCCGAGCGCTTCTCGCCCGACCACCGCTCCGAGGAGCTGCGCCGGAGGCTGGCTCCGAACGGCGAGGCGATCGTGGGGTACGTGGGCCGCCTGTCCCGGGACAAGCGGGTCCACCTGCTCGCCCACCTGGCCCGGTTGCGGGGCTTGCGCCTGGTGGTGGTCGGGGACGGCCCGGAACGGGCCCGCCTGCGTCGGCTGCTGCCGGGCGCGGTCCTCACCGGGCAGCGCACCGGCGGGGACCTGTCCCGGCTGTACGCGTCGCTGGACGTGTTCGTGCACACGGGCGCCGACGAGACCTTCTGCCAGAGCGTGCAGGAGGCGCTGGCCTCGGGCGTTCCGGTGGTCGCCCCGGACGCGGGCGGCCCCGTGGACCTGGTGGCCGACGGACGCAACGGCTTCCTGTACGGCGCGGACTCGGTCCGTGAGCTGCGGGTGGCGGTGGGCCGCCTGGTCCACGACCGGCGGGTGCGGGCCCGACTCGCCGCGGGAGCGCGCCCCTCGGTGGAGCACCGCACGTGGAGGTCGGTCAACGAGGAACTGGTGGAACACTACCGGGCGGTGATCGCGCCCAGTCGCGAACTCGCCGCCCGCCGCGACCGGGTGGCGGCACGGAGCGCGTGAACGCTCCGGGCGCCGCCGCTGGAGGAGGGGCCGCGGCGGGGGCGAGCATGACGGGGCCCTCCCTGGGAGAGAGAGGGAGGGTCCCGTCCTTGGTGACCGCCTCACCCCGTAACAGCGAGGCGGGCACGACCTGGGTGCCGTCGCGCGGTCAGTGGACCGGCTGGGCGACCGGCTGGGGCGCCGGGATCACGGCGCTGGGCGACTCCGCGAGGAGCGATCCGAGGACCTCGGAGAGGCGGTCCAGGTGGCCCCTGACCCACGGAAGGGCCAGCGGGTCCTCGGCGGACAGCGCCGCGTACCGCTTGTCCTCGGTGTCCCCGTAGAGGAGGCTGGTCGCCACGCGCATCCGCAGCGCGGCGGGGCTCTCGCCGAACTCGACGGCCGGAAGCACCCCCATCCCGAAGCGGTCCAGGAGCAGCCCGGTCAGTTCCGGCCCGGTGTCCACCCCGTGCAGGGCCGAGAGCCGCTCCCGGACGGGTTCGAAGTCCGGGTAGAGGTAGAAGGCGGCCGTGGGGGGCGCCACGAGCGCCCCGGCCCCGGAGAAGACGTCGGCGACGGCGCGGGCGACGATCCCGTGCAGGCGGCGGCTGCGGTCCACGTGGTCGCGCAGCTCGGCGGGTTCGGCGAAGGCGTGCGCGGCCGCCTGCTGGACCGGCGCGGCCGGGCTGGACCAGATCTCGCTGGCCACCCCGAGGAGTCCGCCGCGCAGACGGTGGCCGATCTCGGAGTCGGGCAGGCGCAGGACGCCGATGCGCCATCCGCCCAGGGCCAGGTTCTTGCTGAGGCCGGTGGAGATGACCGTGCGCTCGGGGGCGTACTCGGCGGGGCTGTGGACGTCGGCCCGGTCGCGGCCGCCCTCGTCGACGTGGACGAGGTCGCGGTAGATCTCGTCGGAGATGATCACCAGGTCGAGTTCGCGGGCGACCTCGGCCAGGCGCCGGACGGTGTCGGCCTCGGCGACGGTGCCGGTCGGGTTGTCCGGGACGGTGACGATCACCGCGTTGACGGTGCGCCCCTGCTCCCGGGCGTCGGTGACCGCCGCGTGCAGCAGGTCCGGCTGGGGTACCCCGCCCTGGCCGGTGGCGGTCGGCACCATGACCGGGCGCTGGCCCACGAGACGGCTCTGCGCGGCGTAGCTGACCCAGCTGGGCGCGGCGATCGCGGTGTCCCCGCCGATCTCCAGGAGCAGGCTGTAGAGCAAGGGCTTGCTGCCCGGGCCCGCGATCACCAGGTCGGGGTCGGTGGGCAGGCCCCGGCGGCTCCAGTACCCGGCGGCCGCCTCGCGCAGGTCACTCGATCCGGCGACGGGCCCGTAGGAGTTGGCGGCGTTGCCCGCCGTGAGCTGGTCGCGCATGACCGGGTGCACCGGCAGACCGGCCTCACCGAACCCGAGCGGAAGCACGCGCACCCCCTGGCGGCGCTTGTCGTTGAGGGCTTCGTTCACGGCGAGAGTGGCGGACACAGTGACGGCCATGGATGACTCATCTCCGGCTTGTCGTTAGGCGCTGACCACCGGTTGAGCTGGACCGTGGTCCGGCTGGTGGCCTTTCACCACACAGCCTGCCCACTTCACGCCATCAGTACAAGCGAGTCTTTTCGATGCTGAGCATAAGATGTTCTTATGCTCGACCTACGACGCCTCCAGCTCCTGCGGGAGTTCAGTACGCGCGGGACCATCGCCGCGACCGCGCACGCCCTCGGGTACACGCCTTCGGCGGTGTCCCAACAGCTCGCCACCCTCGAACGGGAGACGGGGGTCGCGCTCCTGGACCGCTCTCCGCGCGGCGCCGAGCTCACCGACGCCGGTCAGCTGCTCGTGAACCAGGCCGAGGAGATCCTGGCCCTGGTGGAGGCCGCCGAGTCGGTGCTGGCCGAGCAGTCCAACATCGCGCTGGGCGTGGTGACGGTGACGGCCTTCCCCACGGCGGCGGTGGCCTTCGCCCCGCTGCTGGCCCCGCCGCTGCGCGCCTACGAGGGGATGCAGCTGGTGCTGCGCCAGACCCTGCTGGCCACCGGCACCCAGAAGGTGCGCTCCCGCGAGGTGGACATCGCCCTGGTCGACGACTGGACGGGACAGCACCCGGGGCGTGGCCCGGACAGCGGGCTGCGCCACGTCCACCTGCTGCGCGACCCGATGGTGCTGGCGGTACCGGAGGAGCACCGGCTGGCCGACCCCGGGGTCCCGCTGGTGCTGGAGCGGATGCTGGGCGAGTCGTGGATCGTGGCGCCGGAGGGTGAGCGGTCCCGGTACGGCACGGAGAGGCTGTTCGCCGAGGTGGGCGGATTGCCGGCGGCGGCGTGGGAGTTCGAGGGGCTGGGCACGATCCTCAGCCTGGTGTCGCGGGGCATCGGGATCGCGGCGGTGCCCGCGCTGGCCATGGTGGGCGCCCCGGCGGGGCTCGTGTACCGGAGGTTCCCCTCCCCGCCCGAGCGGCACGTGTACGCGGTCCTGCGTCCCGCCTCGCTGCGGCGACCGGCCGTGCAGGTGACCCTGTCGGCACTACGGGACGCCGCCCGCAGCGTGGAGCGGGAACTCCGACTGGACTCCCCTCCGGAGCCCGGGGCCGGGTGAGCGGAGGCGGGAACGAGCACACGGCCCGCCCCTCAGCCGGGGTCGGGCCGTGTTCGGTGTTCTCTGGTTCGTGTCCGGCGGGCTGGTCGGTCTCCGGTCACGGGTCGTCGCTCCGTCGGCGCGCCTTGTCGATCCTGCGGCGGAGCTTGCGACAGACGTGGCGAGCTCGGTCGCGGTCGTCGCGGGCGTTCCACCAGCGCGCGTAGGCTTCCAGTCTTCTCTTGCGCAGGGACTCCAGCTCGGCCTCCATCCGGTTCACCCGGTGCTCCAGGTCGATGCGCTCTCGCTCGAACGACGACATGTCGCGCTCGTGGAAACCCGCCTCGCGTTCGGCACTGACCAGCCGATCCGCGAGGCCCTCGGTGGCGTTTCCGCTCCGGGCGATCCGGCCGACGCCGGCCTGTCCGCTGATGCCTTCGAACCACACAGTTCTGGTCTTTCCCGAAGTGGTTCAAGATCACCGTTCGCTACGCAAAGAATACAGAAAGTACCCAAAGCGGACTTTTTTGGCGGGCACACCTGGACACGCGCCCTCACCTAGGCCACCATGGCCCGCTCCGCCTCCAGACGGCCCGAACCCTCGCCCTGGAGCCGTGTGTAGACCGCCTCGAACCGCTCCAACGACCGGTGGTGGTCGTGCTCCCGGGCGATCTCCCGGCTGGCCCGCCCCAGCTCCTCGCGCCGACGCTCCGAGCCGAGCACCGTCAGCAGCCGGTCGGCCAGGAGCAGGTGGTCACCCGGCGGGAAAAGGAACCCGTTCCGTCCCTCCTCCACCAGGTGCGGCAGGGCCATCGCGTCGGCCGCCACCACGGGCAGACCCGTGGACATCGCCTCCAGGGTGGCGATGCTCTGGAGCTCGGCCACGCTCGCGATGGCGAACACGTCCGCCGCCGCGTACACGAGCGGCAGCTCCTCGTCCGGCACGAAGCCCAGGAAGTACACGCGGTCGGCCACACCCAGGGCGGCGGCGAGCGCGCGCAGCTCGGTCTCGCGCTGCCCGGTTCCGGCCAGCACCAGCTGAGCGTCGCGCTCGGGCACCGTCAGCGCCAGAGCGCGGATCGTGTCGTCGATCCGCTTCTCCTCGTCCAGCCGCCCCACGAACACCACGGTCTCCCGGTCCGGCAGGCCGAACCTGGCCCTGGCCCCCGCACGGTCTCCGGCCCGGGGCTGGAACCGGTCGAGGTCGATCCCACAGGAGATCGCCTCGATGTCACGGGCGAACCCCCGGTCCCGCAGGAGTTCGGCCGCGCGCGGGGTCGGGGTGGTCACGTGATCGGCCTCCGCCGCCACCCGGACCATGTCACGCCAGGCCAGCGAGCCCGCCGCCCGCTGCATCGAACGCGGCACGCGGGCGTGCGCGTAGAGGTTGTCCGGCATGAAGTGGTTGGTGAGGACGACCGGGACCGCCGCGGCCCGGGCCCGGCGCAGGGTCGAACGGCTGAGGGTGAAGTGGCTCTGCACGTGGACGACGTCGGGGTCCAGCCGCCACAGGACCCGGGCGATGTGTCCGCCCATGCCCAGCGGTACCGCCGCGCGCATGGAGGGTTGGAAGGGGATCGGAGCCGAGCGCAGACGGTGCTCGGTGACGCTCCCGTTGACCGTCACCCGGGGTTCGCCACGCTCGGAGGGGCACACCACGTGCACCCGGTGCCCCCGGGCGGCCAGCCCCTCCGCCAGACGGTGGGTGAAGTAGCCCGCGCCGTTGACGTCGGGGGGGTAGGTGTCCGAGGCGATCAGGACGCGCAGTGGACGGTTCGGCTGTGCCATCTGGGAACTCCCTGTTTCAACGAGTGCGGCTACTGGGGGCGGCGGCGGAACCGGTGTCGTCGTCCGCCTCCGGGTTGCGGTGCCGGGACCTGGCCAGCGTGACCGTCCCCGCGAAGGCGAGGAGGGCGAACAGGACCGCCCCGACCTGTTCGAGCGGGGTGTTCGGGACCCCCTCGCCGAGCAGGAGCGCGCCGATGCCGACGCCGACCACCGGGTCGGCGATCAGGAGCGTGGCGTAGGCCGCGGCGAAGTGACCGGTCCGGTAGGCGTTCTGGAGCAGGAGGGCGCCGAAGACGGCGGTGACCGCGGCCATGACCGTCAGCCAGCTGAAGAGCTTGAGCGGGTCCCCCACGGCCCCGGAGGTGATCACCCGCGCCAGGCCCGAGGTGGTGCCGAGGGCCGCGCCGCCCGCCGCCGCGAGGAGCAGGGCGCGCACGCCGCTGGGCAGCCAGTGCGCCGTGACGTACACGACCCCCCCGGCGGCGATCATGCCACCGGACAGCCACAGGGCGGTCTGGGTCGACATGACCGGCGGATGGGAGCTGTGGGGGAAGGTCGTCAGGAGGCCGACCAGACCGACCATCACCGCGATCCCGGCCAGGATCTGCGAGACGCGGACCCGCTGCCGGTTGAACACGGCCGACAGCACGATCGCGAACAGCAGACCGGTGACGCCGATCGGCTGGATGATGGTGAGCGGCGCCCCGCTGAGGGCGAGCAGGTGGAGGGAGGCGCCCACGACCGCCGCGCCGGTGCCGAGGAGCCAGCGGGGCTGGCGCAGCAGGTGCAGGAGGAAGCCCGCGCGGGCCACCTTCTGTCCGGGGGCCCGGACGGCGTCGCGTTCCTGCAGGGCCGAGCCGAGCGCCAGGGAGAAGGCCCCCGCCACGGCCATGAGTACGTGCAGGGGCATCAGGCGCGCCACCCCGTCCAGGCCGGCGCCGTCTCCGGTGCTCCGCGCATCACCGCATCTCCCCGTCCCTCGGTACTCGCCCGTGACCGCCCGGAATCCGGGTACGGGCCAAACAGTACGGAGTGACGGCACGCTCCGGCGATAACGCCACCCCCCGTCTTCGTCGTAGTGTCGTCCCCACCCCGGAGGACGGGCACGCACCCGCCCCGGGACTTCCGGCCCCGCTGACGGTTTCGGCACCGAGCGAAGGCGCTCCTCCTTCCCTACGTCTCCCGCAAAAGCCACGCGGCTAAGAGTCCCCGCCGGTCAAGAGTGGGTATTGGGTGGACCTGAATAGCGGAACCCACCTGGACCGATTGCCGGTCAGCCCTGTGCCCGCACAGCAGGACGTGACACTATGTCCGGGTATTGGTCTAGACCGGACAGGAGCAGTACCCCGTGCCTGAGAACCCCCACCCCGACCCCGTCTCCCTGCTGCCCCGGCCCCGGGAGCTGACCACCGACGGCTCCGGCGGACTCGTCCTGACCGCCGCCACCCGGATCTCCGCCGACCAGGAGGCCCAGGGAACGCTCGCCTGGCTCCAGCGCGAGCTGGGCGCCGCCACCGGCCTCCCCCTGGCCACCGGCGACGAGGAGGGCGCCCAGATCCGGCTCAGCGTCGACCCCGGCGCGGGGCTCGGGCGCGAGGGCTACCGCCTGATCATCGACGCCGAGGGCGCAATCGTGGTGGGCAACGAGCCCGCCGGGGTCTTCTACGGGGCGCAGAGCCTGCGTCAGCTGCTGCCCGCCGACGCGTACCGCACCACCCCCCTGGGCGGCGCCGAATGGCGCCTGCCCGCCGTCAGCGTCACCGACGCCCCGCGCTTCCAGTGGCGGGGCGCGATGCTCGACATCGCCCGCCACTTCCAGCCCAAGCGCGAGATCCTGCGCTTCGTCGACCTGCTGGCCATGCACAAGCTCAACGTGCTGCACCTGCACCTGACCGACGACCAGGGCTGGCGGATCGAGATCCGCCGCTACCCGAAGCTGACCGAGGCCGCCTCCTGGCGCACCGAGAGCCAGCTGGGTGCCACCAAGCCCGCGACGTTCGACAACCGTCCGCACGGCGGGTTCCTCACCCAGGACGACATCCGCGAGATCGTCGCCTACGCGGACGCCCGGCACGTGGCCGTGGTCCCGGAGATCGACGTGCCCGGCCACTCGCAGGCCGCCATCCACGCCTACCCCGAACTCGGCGAGGTCGGCGAGATCCCCGTGGGCACCCAGTGGGGGATCTTCGAGGAGATCCTCGCGGTCACCGACAACGTCCTGGAGTTCTACAAGAACGTCTTCGACGAGCTCATCGAACTGTTCCCCAGCACCTACGTCCATGTGGGCGGGGACGAGGTTCCCAAGACGCAGTGGAAGAACAGCGCGTCGGCACAGAAGCGGATCAAGGACGAGGGGCTCGCCGACGAGGACGAGCTCCAGAGCTGGTTCATCCGTCAGCTCGACGACCACCTGACCCTGCGCGGCCGCCGCCTGCTCGGTTGGGACGAGATCCTGGAGGGGGGTCTGGCCCCCGGCGCGACGGTGATGTCGTGGCGCGGCGAGCAGGGCGGGATCGCGGCCGCCCGTGCGGGCCACGACGTGATCATGGCCCCCACCGCCACCTCCTACCTGGACTACAAGCAGTCCGAGCGGCCCGACGAGCCCGTCCCCGTCGGCACGCTGCTGCGGCTGGAGGACGTGTACGCGGGCGACCCGGTCCCCGCCGACCTCACCGAGGACGAGGCCCGGCACGTCCTCGGCGGCCAGGTCAACCTGTGGAGCGAGCACATCGACAACGCGCGCCGCCTCGACTACATGGTCTTCCCGCGCCTGACCGCGTTCGCGGAGAAGGTCTGGACCGAGGGCGAGCGTGACTTCGCCGAGTTCGAGCCGCGGCTGCGCCACCATCTGACCAGGCTCGACGCGGCGGGCGTGGAGTACCGGCCGCTCGACGGCCCGCACCCCTGGCAGACCCGCCCGGGGGTCTACGGCTGGGGCTACCAGCCCGGTCAGGAGGCCCCGGAGCAGGGACACACCGGGGTGTAGCCCCGACGTCGCGGCCGGCTCGGGGAGTCGGCCGCGACGGCCCGCACACCGCGCCCCCGCCTCCGTGAGGCGGGGGTACACCAGGGCACGGGTCAGAAGTAGGTGGCGATCGCGTCGACCACGCGGTACCCGTCGTCGACGACCGGGACGGCCCTCCAGCGGTCGAAGGCCGTGCACGGGTGCGAGATCCCGAAGGAGACCAGGTCACCCGGGCGCACCCCGAGCTCCTCGGGCACGTCCAGGTAGGCGTGGTGGTCGTTGAGGTCCGTGACCGCGACCCCCTCGGCCCGGACCAGGCCACCGTCGCTCCGGCGCAGGACGCGCGCCACCGGGAAACCCTGGTCGGAGTTGGCCTCACGGCGGCCCATCCCGGCGATCGCCCGGCCCGGTTCCGGGGTGGAGGTGACCTGCGCCCACAGTTCGAGCGCCCCGGACAGCGCGTCGCCGCCCTCGGGCAGCCGGTTGTAGGGCGTGGTCCGCCGGTACAGGCCGTCGTCGTGGGCGACGTAGGCCCCGCTGCGCAGGATCGGCGTGACGTCGGCCCGGCCGCCGACCTCCTCCGCGACGACGTCGAACCACGCGCTTCCACCCACCGACAGCACCGGTCGCTCCAGCTCGTGCGCGTCGGCCAGCGCGGCCGCGTCACCGAGGAGGTCCCGCACGAAGCCCCGGACCCCCGCCGCGTCACGGAGCGGCCCTTCGTAACCGGCCACCCCGGCCAGTTCCAGGCCGGCGGCCCGCACGACCTCGCGGGCCACGCCGAGCACCGCCTCCCTCGTACGGCACCCCGTACGGCCGCCCGGGACACCTCGCTCGACCAGGACCCTCAGGGGACGTCCCCCGTCGCGGGCCACCGCCTGGGAGGCCAGGGCGACGCCCTCGGGGGAGTCCACGTAGAACAGGAACACGAAGTCGGGGTCGGCGTCCTGCTCGGCCGCCGCCCAGCGCAGCACCTTGGGGTCCAGGAGTTCGTTGGCCAGCAGGACCCGGTCCACCCCGAAGCGGCGGAAGTCGAGGACCTGGTTGGCGGTGGCGGCGGTGATGCCCCAGGCCCCCGCGTCGAGTTGGCGCTGGGTGAGCACGGGGGACATCGCCGTCTTGCCGTGGGGAGCGAACAGCAGCCCGTGGCCGCGCGTGAACTCGGACAGGGCGGCGATGTTGCGGTCCAGGGCGGAGGCGCCGAGCACCATGAGCGGCCAGGTGAACGGGCCGTCGAACAGGTGGTCGCCACGTGCGGCGAACTCGGCCAGGGTGACGGGTTCGCCCGGCCACCACAGGCCCTTGGTGCGCCAGTCGACGTGTTCCTGGGGGACGCTCAGCCGGTCGCTCACATGGCCTCCGCTGCCGGATCGTGTGGGTACGCGACCGATCCTCCCACCACGGGCACCGGATGACACCCCTCCCCGGCGCCGGGTCCAGGGCCCCGGAGACGGCGCGGGGACCGCCCGGCGCTCCGGACGGTCCCCGCGGGCGCACCGGCTAGCCGGGGTTCGGGGCCATGACGCGTTCGTCGGCGTACCCCCTGGTCACGCCCGGGTTCGCTTCGAGGTACTCCGCGATGGCCCGCTGTCCTCGGTCCGGGAAGTCCGTGATGAAACCGTCCACGCCCATGTCCAGGACCCGCCCCATGTCCGCGGGGTCGTTGATCGTGTAGGGCATGATCTCCAACCCCGCGTCGTGCACGCGACCGACGTAGTCGGCGTCGATGGTGGTGTGGTTCGGGTTGATCATGTGCGCCCAGTCGAACTCGCCGATCCGCTCCTCCGGCACCCGGCCGAGCAGTGCGTGCGGGAGCGTCGGCAGCAGGCCCTTGGAACGCTCGGTGGACTCCCAGTCGAAGCTCTGCACGACGATCCGGTGCGGCTGGTCGGGCGCGTTGGGCACCAGCCAGTGCGGGTTCCTCGCGAGTTCTTCGGCGATCTGGTTCTCGATGCCCGGGTACAGGGCGGGCTCCTTGACCTCCAGGAGCAGGTTCATGCCGTGCGCCTCCAGACGGTCCAGCGCCTCCCCGAGGAGCGGTACCCGCTCTCCCGCGAACGCGTCGTCGAAGGACGACCCCGCGTCCAGGCGCCGGATCTCCGCCAGCGTGAAGTCCCCGACGTCGTAGGGCGCGCGGCCGGGGAAGACCTCGGCGACGTCGGTGGTGCGGCCGAGCGTGGTGTCGTGCATGAGGACGAGCCGGTCGTCGGAGGTGAGCTGGACGTCCACCTCGACGGCCTCCGCGCCCAGCCGGTGGGCCTCGTCGATGGCCGCCAGGGTGTTCTCGGGCGCGTGGCCGGAGGCCCCCCGGTGGGCGACCGCGATCAGCGGGCGGGTCGGTGACGGCTGCTGGGGCGGACGGAATCCGGCACCGGGTCCGACCCGCTGCGCGGTCGCGGCCCCTGCGGCCGCGACCGCCTGGGCGTTCTCGGTCGCGGGGTTCGGGACGGCGAGCCCCGGGCTCGATCCCATGGCCAACATGAGTGATACGGCTCCGACTACGAATCCGATGCGCTGGTGCACCGGGCCTCCCAAGTACGCGTGGACTGGCCGACTGCCACCTCAGGGTGAGTGCGCATGGTGACCGGACGGTGACCACGCGCGGAGCATCCGGTGATGCGGCGCCCATCTTCTGGTGCGAGCGCGTCCCTTGGGCAACAAGGGATACCCGGCGAAACATCTCACCCTATGTAGGCAATTGATCGCTTCATGTCTGATTTTTGACGGCACGCCCCCTCGATAATCACCCAGAGTCCTGAAAACATCACGACTAGTAGTCGATGGGAAGGAACTCTCATGCGCAAGCACCACACGAGGTGGGTCGCGCTCTTCGGCGCCGCCGCGATCTCCACGACGGGGCTCGTCTGCCTCGCGGGACCGGCCACGGCGGACGACCGGGACACGAAGGCGCTCAGCTGGCCCGTGGTACGGCAGGGGGTGTCCACCTACAGCGTCGACGGGTTCGAGATCACCTACCTGCCCGCCGGTCTGGAGCGGTACGGCATCAACGCCACCTCCACGACCGACCGCAGGGGTAACAGCCAGTCCCAGCTGTCGTGGGTGCAGGGCCCCGACCAGCTGTACGGCCGGGTCGCCGTACTGCGTTCGGAGCGTCTCCAGGACCTGGACGACGTGCGTGAGAGCCGTTACAGCCACCTCTCGGAGAGCTCCCTGGAGGAGGTGGAGCCCAACGAGGCCTTCGAGCACGGCGCCTACCTCTCCGAGGAGACGGGGGACCTGTTCTGGGTGGAGCGTCCGGGCGTGGCGATCGCGACCCACCTCCAGCCGGACCGCTGGGACGGCGCCGACCTCGTGAAGCTGGCCGAGTCCGTCACCGAGGAGGACGCCTCGGCGGAGGACGGGGAGCCGGTGACCGAGGACGCCAGCGCGATCACCTCCGAGGAGGCAGCGGCCCCGGTCGAGGAAGCCCCCGTGGAGGAGGCTCCCGCCGAGGAGGCCCCGGACGCAGAGGCCCCGGTCGAGGAAGCGCCGACCGAGGAAGCCCCCGCCGAGGAGGCCCCGGACACAGAGGCTCCGGTGGAAGAAGCGCCGGTGGAAGAGGCTCCGGTGGAGGAGGCTCCCGCCGAGGAAACTCCCGCCGAGGAGGCACCGGTCGAGGAGGCACCGGTCGAGGAAGCTCCCGCCGAGGAGGCCCCGGACGCCGAGGCTCCCGCCGAGGAGGCACCGGTCGAGGAGGCCCCGGTCGACGAGGAGGTGGTCGACGGGGCCGAGGTCGGCGAGATCACCCCCGTCGAGGAGGTCGTCGAGGAAGAGGCGGCCGAGCAGACCGAACCCGCCGCGAACGTCTCCTCCCGTGAGGTCAAGACCTGCCTCACCGAGCACTTCGTGGACTTCGGGTCCGGCTCGTCCGAGCTCGACACCACGCAGATGACCAGCACCAGCGGCGCCTTCGTGGAGCGCGCCCTGGCCACGACCGACCTCGGCGACGCCGAGCGCGACCGCCTGCTGGCCACGGTCTGGTACTACGGTGACGAGAGCGCCAAGGTGAACGCCACCAACGACTGCGCGCGTCAGCTCGGCCTGGAGCGCGCCGAGGTGGAGGACGCCCTGGCCGAGGTCTCCGGCATCATCGGCGAGCTCGTCCAGGAGGCCAACGAGAGCATGGCCAACTCGATGGACGAGGTCAGCAAGGCGAGCGGCGGGGCCGCCGGGGCCGGTTCGGTGACGGAGCCGGTGGGCGCGGACGAATGGGCCGATCTGTGGGACTCCCTGCCGTGGTCCATCCCGGTGGAGAACCCCTGAACCACACCCGTCGAACCGCGTTGACCGAAGCCCGGTCGTGACTCCCAGGGAGCCGCGGCCGGGCTTCGGTCATGCCCGGCCCGGGGTACGCCACACCGGCGCCGCCGCGAACGGCGACCAAGGTCCCGAACCACCCGATCACCCGACATCCGGGCCACCCCATGCGATACCGTCGCCCTCGTCCGGCCGGTTCCCACCGAGCACCGGTCGACGCCCCCAGACCGGCGGCGACCCCGCCCTCCCCCGTCCGCAGGAGGACAGCCCATGTCCGGATTCACCACCCGACCCCAGCTCCGAGGCGACTTCGGCATGGTCGCCTCCACCCACTGGCTGGCCAGCGCCACCGGCATGTCGGTCCTCGAACGCGGGGGCAACGCCTTCGACGCGGCCGTCGCGGCGGGCTTCACCCTCCAGGTCGTCGAACCGCACCTGAACGGACCCGGCGGTGAGGTGCCGGTCGTGTTCCAGGCCGCGGGCGGCTCACCGCGCGTGCTGTGCGGGCAGGGAGTGTCCCCGGCCGCCGCCACCGTCGGGGCCTTCGAGGAGCGGGGGCTGGACCGCGTCCCCGGCAGCGGTGTCCTGGCCGCCACCGTCCCCGGCGCCTTCGACGCGTGGATGCGGCTCCTGCTCGACCACGGCACGATGTCGGTCCGGGAGGTCCTCGACCACGCCATCGGCCTGGCCGAACGCGGCTACCCGGTGCTGGAGCGGATCTCCGCCGCCCTGGAGACCCTCACCCCGGTGTTCTCCCGACACTGGGCGGGCTCGGCGCGGGTCTACCTGCCGCACGGCTCCGCTCCCGCCGCCGGGACCCGTCTGCGCAACCCGGCGCTGGCCGCCACCTACCGGCGTGTGGTCGCCGAGGCCGAGGCCGCGGGCGTCGACCGGGAGGCCCAGATCGAGGCGGCCCGCCGCAGCTGGTCCCAGGGTTTCGTCGCCGAGGCGGTCGGCGCCTTCCTCGCCGGTCCGGTCGCCAACGGTCGCGGCGAACCCGAACAGGCCCTGCTGACCGCGCAGGACATGGCCGACTGGAGCGCCTCCTACGAGGACACCGTCAGTGTCTCCTACGGGTCGCACACCGTGCACAAGACCGGCCCCTGGGGCCAGGGGCCGGTGATGCTCCAGCAACTGCGGATGGCGGAGGCGGTCGGGGTCGGCGCCGACGCGCGCGCGGGCGTGAGCGCGGACTTCGTGCACTGGAGCACCGAGATCGCCAAGCTCGCCTTCGCCGACCGCGAGGGCTGGTACGGCGACCCGGACTTCACCGAGGTCCCCCTCAAGGAGCTGCTGTCCGCCGACTACGCGGCCGAGCGGGTGCGGGGGATCGACGGCGGTCGGGCCTGCCTGGAGCCCTTCCCGGGCGCCCCGGGCGGCCGCGTCCCCTTCGAGGCGCCCGTGTACCTGCCCGGAGCGACCCCGGGCGACCGCACCACCGGTGAGCCCACCGTCCGCGACGCCTCCGGCCGGACCCCCGCCGACCTGCGCGGTGACACCTGCCACGTGGATGTGGTGGACGCACGCGGCAACATGGTCTCCGCGACCCCCAGCGGGGGCTGGTTCAGTAGTTCGCCGCTCATCCCGGAGCTCGGGTTCCCCCTGGGCACCCGGGCGCAGATGTTCTGGCTCGACCCCGCCTCGCCCAACGCGCTCTCCCCGGGTCGCCGCCCCCGCACCACCCTCTCCCCCACCCTGGTCACCCGCGAGGACGGCGAGGCGGTCCTGGCCATCGGCACCCCCGGCGGCGACCAGCAGGACCAGTGGACCACCACGGCTCTGGTGCGGGTCCTCAACGGGGTGGACGACCTCCAGAGGGCCCTGGACACCCCGATGTTCCACACCAACGCCTTCCCCAGCTCCTTCCACCCCCGGGAGACCGTCCCCGGCGACCTGGTCGTGGAGCCGGGCGTGGGCGCGGAGGTCGTCGAGGAGCTGCGGGGGCGGGGGCACCGGGTGAAGGTGGCCCCGGAGTGGTCCCTGGGTCGGCTGGCTGCGGTCGCCCGCGACCCCGAGAGCGGTGAGCTGCGCGCGGCCGCCGACCCCCGGGGGGCCCAGGGGTACGCCGCAGGCCGCTGACCGGTGGCAGACGAAAGCGCACGGAAGCCCCCTTCCGCTGGACAGGAGGGGCTTTGTCGCGGGGTGGGGGTACTTGCATGGCTTGACCGGACCTCTTGCCAAATCGGTCGGTCACTGCTTATGTAGTCCTGTGCGGCGGGGCGCCGGGCCGCTGGCCCGCGAGCCTCCGCCACAACTCCATACCACCCCAAGGGCCGACCACCGCTGTCTCCCCCTCCCTCAGCGGCGGCCCTGTCCCCCCTCCTGACCGAGGCCTGCCTTCCCCTCCCGGCGGTTTTTCGGACATGGAGAAGGAAGGGCCGTGGTGCCACCGCCCCGGTGGCGCCACGGCCCTTCCCCGTTTCCGGTTCCGGTCCCGGGCGACTCAGGTGCTCACGCGCACCGCGCCCGCGTAGTTGGCGGTCCGCACGGGGGTGACCCGCACGTCGAGTCCGCTGCGCGGGGCCTCCAGCATCGTGCCGTCGCCGAGGTACATCGCCACGTGCGAGATGTAGTCGGGCGCGGTCGGGTCCGAACGCCAGAACAGCAGGTCGCCGCGTTGGAGGTCGTCCCACTCCACGCGTTCGCCCGCGTTCCACTGGTCGTGGGTGACGCGAGGGATGGACACCCCCGCCTCACGGAACGCCCACTGGAGCAGGCCGGAGCAGTCGAAGCCGACGTCGGGGGTGGTACCGCCCCAGACATAGGGCACGCCCAACTGCGTCTCGGCGTTGGCGATGACCTGTTCGATCACCGAGGAGGGCACCGCGTCGCCGTCGACCCGGGGTTCGGGCGCGTCGGCGACCAGCTGGAGGGAGGCGTCCTCGCCGAGGGCCTCCTCCAGCTCCCCGTGAAGCTCCCACAGGTCGGCGTCGGGAGCGGAGACGACCAGGGCGTTGCCCTCGGGCATGCCCAGGTCCCGGGCGACCTCGCGGGAGACGAGCGCGTCGATCCCGGCGATGCCCGAGGTGGCGTGGGTCCACACCTCCCGGGGGATCTCGCCGTTGCCACCCGCGAGGGTGATGCGGCCACCCACCTCCAGTTCGCGTTCGGTGCCCGCGTCCTTGGAGAGCGCCACGTGCCCTTCCGCCACCCCCTGCCAGACGTCGTCGGACTCGGCGGAGGGCCGGGGGGCGTGGTTGCGGAAGCTGGAGGGGTTGACGCCGAGCACGGCCGTGGGCTGCCCCTCGACCTCCACGCGCGCCGCGTCGACGGTGAGCACGTGCTCCACACCGTCGATGTCGCGGACCGCGTCGACGACCTCGCGGGGCAGCCGTTCCGGGGCCACGGCGAAGTACTCGACGGAGCGCGCTTCGAGGAAGGGGGCGACGTAGGTGTCCCGTTGGAGCTCACCGACGTCGGCGACGTCGGGGCTGACGGGGGTTTCGGTCGGAGGGGAGGGTGCTCGGGGAACGGTGCCGCTGGGGGGCGCGGTCTCGGGCGAGACCTGCTCGGCGAGGGGCGGCCGGTCCTCGGCGACGGGTTCGGCCATCGCGGGGTTGGCCCCGAAGGCCGTGAAGGCGACCGCGAAGGCGGCCGTGGTTCCCGCACATGTTCTGAGACGGTTCCGCACGGGGTTCCATCATCCTTTCTGAGGCCGCGGCAGGCGGGGGAGTCGCTGCGGCGCACGGCCTCGAAGACAGGGTCCGCGTCCAAGAATGGGCGTACCCGAGCGTGTTGGCAAGACGCCCACGCCGTCCGATACCGGACGTCCACCTATCAGCCGCTTGTCCGTTCACTGAGGGAATCGCGTCTTTCGGCCGCGTCTCACCTATCGGCATAACAGTCCGTAACCGACACGGACAGGGGGAAGCGGACCGGGGTGTCCCCGAAGAGGGTCTCCCGGGTCCGGACCTCGGCGCGGTCGATCGCGCGGACCGTCTCCTCGGCCAGCTCCCGCGGGACGTGCGCCACCACCTCGTCGTGGACGAAGAAGACGATACCTCCGCCCTCGGGGAGCGGCGGGAGTTCCTGGCGAAGCGCGGCCAGCAGGACCAGCGCCCACTCGGCGGCGGTGGCCTGCACCGCGAAGTTGCGGGTGAACCGTCCGTGAGCGCGACGTCTTCGGTCGCCGTCCGCGGCCGCGACGGTGGCCGACCAGTCGTGCGGTGCTGGCGAGGTACGGCCCAGCCACGAACGGACGATGCCGCCGCCCTCACCGGTGCGAGCGGCCGCGTCCACGTACTCCAGGGCTCGGGGGTAGAGGCGGCGCAGGGTGGCCAGCAGCGGCGCGGCGTCTCCGGAGGTCTGTCCGTACATGGCGGCGAGCAGGCCGATCTTCGCGCGTTCGCGGTCGTCGCCCACGTGCACGGCCAGCCGGGCGTACAGGTCCTCCTCGGCCGCCGCGGACGCCAGGGCGTTGTCCCCCGAGACGGCGGCGAGCACACGGGGTTCGAGCTGACCGGCGTCGGCGCGCACCAGAACCCATCCCGGGTCGGCCCGCACGGCCCGGCGCACCGACCTGGGGATCTGGAGGGCGCCGCCGCCCCGTGTGGCCCACCGCCCCGACACCACCCCTCCCACCACGTAGTCCGGGTGGAAACGGCCCAGGCGCGGGCCGCCGGGGTCCGCACCGGGCAGCTCGCGCACCCACGTCTCCAACCACGACCATCCGTTGGCGGAGTACAGGCGGGCCAGCTCCTTGTACCGCAGCAGCAGCGGTACGAGGGGGTGGTCCACCCCCTCCAGGACCCAGGAGCGGGTGGAGGCGACCGGGTGGCCCACCCACGCCATCGCCCGCAGCACCTGGGCCGGTGAGTCCGGGTTGACGTCGTGCCCGACCACCTCGCCGATCCGGGTGACCAGGTCGGCCAGGACCGTCGGCCGCTCTCCGGGTCGGGGGCGGGGACCGAGGATCTCGGTGAGGACGCGGTCGTGGACGTCCGGTCGCCAGGGCAGGCCGTCGTGACCCATCTCGACCGCGGCCAGGGCGCCCGCCGACTCCACCGCCGCGAGCAGCGCCATGCGCCCGGGCTCGGGAAGCGCGGCGACCCGCCGCCGCTGGTCGTCGTGGACCTCCACCAGGGCGGCGAACCGGTCGGTCCCGGGAGGCAGGGTGGAACGGTCGGCCTCGAACAGCGCGGGCTGGGCGGCCGTGCCCTCGCCCAGCGGCCGCACCGGGTCGTCGGGAACCGGCAGGTCGCGCAGGCGGGCCCAGGCCGCGCCCAGGGAGCGGGGTTCGGAGTGTCGGGCCGCGTACCCGAGCAGCAGGGCCTCGGTCAGGGCGACGTCGTGGCACCGAGCCACCCGCACCCCGGCCCGGACCAGGTCGGGGTAGACGTCGCAGGTGTCGGCCCAGACCCAGCGGACGGGCGCGGAGGAGCTCTCCCGCTGGTCCGGGGCCGGGTCCGACACGGCCGTGACGGGCCCGGCCCGCTCGATCTCGCGCACGGCGGCGGCGAGGTCGTCCACCCGGCGCGGCCGAACCGGCCCGGCGCCCTCACCGAGCTCCCGCAGCCATCCCCCGCCGTCGCCGTCGGCGACCACCGCGATCCGCATGACCCCAGTGTCCTCCCGGACACCGACAATCGGCATCCGGCGCACGGGCGCCGACGCCGGTGTCTCAGCTCCCGGGGCGCACCACGTTGGCCAGGGGTTCACCCGCGGCCCAGCGTTCCAGCTGGGCGTCCACAAAGGCGCGGGCACGCGGGTAGAACGCCGCCGAGCCCCCGGCCACGTGGGGGGTCAGGTACACGCCGGGCGCGTCCCACAGCGGGTGGTCCACCGGCAGCGGCTCGGGGTCGGTGACGTCCAGGGCCGCGCGCACCCGACCGTTCTGGGCGATCAGTGCGGCGGTGTCCATCACCGCGCCCCGGCCGACGTTCACCACCAGGGCGTCGTCACGGAGCAGCGCGAACTCGTCCGCGCCGAACAGGCCGCGCGTCCGTTCCGTGAGCGGGGTGACCAGCACCACCACATCGGCCTCCGGCAGCAGGGCGGGCAGTTCGTCCACCCCGTGGACGTCCTCCTCCGGGCGGGCCCGGCTGGCCACCCGCACGACCTCGGTCTCGAAGGGCAGCAGACGGCGCTCGACGGCCCGCCCGATGCTGCCGTAGCCGACGATCACCACGCGCGAGTCGGCCAGGGAGCGCTGCGGGACCGATCCCCAGCGGTGTTCGCGCTGGTCGACGGCCCACCGGGGCAGGTCGCGCTGCGAGGCGAGGATGAGCGCGAGCGTGTGCTCGGCGGTGCTGGCGTCGTGCAGCCCGCGCCCGTTGCACAGGGTCACGTGGTCGGGCAGCAGGTCGAGGACCTGCTCGTACCCGGCGGAGACCAGCTGCACCACCCGGAGCTCGGGCATCCTCGCGATGACGTCCAGCCGCTCGTCCACACCCTGCGTGGAGGGCGCGTAGGGCACCTGGTAGAACGTGACGTCCTCCAGCCCCCTGTCGGGGGCCGGTCCCCCGGTGTAGAGGTCGACGTGGAGAGATCGGGGCGCGTTGTCCCTGTTCTGCTCCCACTGCACCAGTACTCGGCCGCCCATGTCGCGCGCCCTCCTTCGGCTCGGTCCGTGTCACCCGACACCCTAGGGGCTCGGTGGTCGGGTGACACGGACCGGTCCGCCCTCCTCAGACCCGGTGGTCGCGGGCGGGCACGACACCGATGCGCGACAGCTCGTAACAGGCGACGGCGGCGGCCGCGGTGACGTTGAGGGAGTCGACGTCGCGGTCGGCCATGGGGATGTGCACACGGGAGGTGGCCCGCTCCAGCCACCGTGCGGACAGGCCGTCGCCCTCGGTGCCCAGCAGCAGCCCCACGCGGGCGTCGGGCGCCAGGGCGTCCATGGCCTCCCGCAACGGCAGCGACCCCTCGCCGGGGGTGAGCGCCATCAGGTCGAACCCGGCCCCGCGCAGGGTGTCCAGGCCGCCGTACCAGTCGTCGAGCCGGGTGTAGGGGAGGGTGAAGACGGCGCCCATCGACACCTTCACGGACCTGCGGTACAGGGGGTCGGCGCAGCGCGGCGCCAGCACCACGGCGTCCACTCCCAGACCGGCGGCGCTGCGGAAGATCGCGCCGACGTTGGTGTGGTCCACCAGGTCCTCCAGCACCACGATGGCGCGCGCCCCGGTGAGGACGTCGTCGAGCGAGGGCAGCGGTTTGCGGTGGAACGCGGCGAGCGCGCCCCGGTGCAGGTCGAAGCCGACCAGGCGTTCGGCGGTCTCCTCGCTCACGACGTACAGCGGAGCCTCGGAGGAGGCGACCACGTCGTCCAGTGCGCGGGCCCGCCGTTCGGTGAGCAGGAAGCTGCGGGGAACGAACCCGGCGTCGGCGGCGCGCCGGATCACCTTGTCGCCCTCGGCCATGAACAGGCCGTGCTCGGTCTCCAGGTGGCGGCGCAGGTTGACGTCGCGCAACCGGGTGTAGTCGGCCAGACGCGGGTCGGCGGGGTCACTGACCCTGATGGCATCCATGGTCAGCGATTATCCCGTGCGGCGCGGGGTGGCTCAGCCGATCTGTTCCGTGACGGCGCGCAGGCGCTGCCAGCGGGCCTCCTCACACGAGCCCTTACGGGAGAGTGTGGTGTCGATCTCCTCGCCGTCCCAGGTGCCCTCGATCGCCGCCTCCTGGGGGCCGTACACCTTGTCGGTGCAGACGGTGCCCTCGCGGACCTCGGTGAACAGCTGGTCCCCGGAGGCCGTGGGGGCGCCCTCGTCGTCGGCGCCGGCGGGCTCGGTGGCGGTGGGGTCTCCGGCGAGCTCGGCCGCGGCCTCGGCCATGACGGCGCAGGGCTCGGGGTCCTCGGCCAGGTTCCCGGTGCAGTTCAGCGTCTGCACCCAGGCCAGGCCCCGGTCGCTGACGTTGATGCGCAGGTGCCCGACCGGGCCGTCGAGGTCGGTCGACTCCTCCTCGGGTTCGATGACGCTTCCGAGCACCTCGGGGGTGCTGACGTTCGTCGTCTCGACGTCCTGCGGCGGCAGCATCGAGGGTGCCACCAACACGGCGTAGGCCACCGCGCCGGCACAGCAGGCTCCGGCGAGCAGCACGGTACCGACACTGCCTCGGCTTCGACGGTCACTGTGCGAATGGGACATGCCATAACCCTCGGGGGTCGATTGGTCACGGGGGGCGAACGCCACGCGCGACGCCCCGTTCTCGGGGCGTCCGGGCAAGCGGACGCCAAGTATCGGTCAAGCGAATACCGGGGCAATGGTAGCCCGGAGTGAACACCGGCACCCGTCGGGCGCCGTAACAAAGCGATCACCGACCGCACCGGACCACCCCGCGTGCGGGCCCTGTGAGCCAGACCACCCCTCCCCTTCCGCTCTCGCGTTACCAACGAGTAAGGTCCTGGTGAGGAATCGTTCGTGTCCGACCGGTCGGTTGATCACATCCACGGGGTGTGACGCCCTCCGCCCCACGATGGTTCTCACCGATCCGCCGCGCGCCGGGCGCCGACCCCCGCGACCGCCCCCGAAGACCGGTTCCCGGCCGCTCCCCGGCCCGGGACCGGAGCCCACACCCCCGGAGTTCCCGTGTCCAGTGGACGCCACCGCCACCCCTCACAGACCGCCGCCCGCACCCGCCGGGCGGTGACGTCACCGCTGGGAGTGACCGCGATCGTCGTCGCGCTCATCGCCGTCGCGGCGATCGCCGTACCGGTCACCCTCAACGCCCTGGGCTGCGGCGAGACCCGCTACCTCCGCGTCTCGACCACCCAGAGCGTCGCCCCGGTGATGCGCGCCGCGGCGACGGAGTTCAACGCGGACCGGCCGAACTACGGCGGACAGTGCGTGTTCGCGCAGGTCGACGAGATCGCGCCGCACCGGATCATGGCCGCGCTGACCGGCGGACAGCCAGCGGACTCCACCATCGCCCCGCACGTGTGGGTCCCCGAGTCCTCCGCCTGGGTCGAACTGGCCCGCGTCTCCGACGGCGGGGCGCGCGGCATCGAGACCGATCCGCCCTCCCTGGCCAGTTCACCGGTCGTGCTCGCCGCTCCCCCCGGCACCGAGGGCATGCCGGACCAGGACGACGCCAGCTGGACCATGCTGCTGCCCGACGCGCGCGACCCGGACCGGCCCGTGGTGATGGTCGACCCCAACCGGGGCGCCGACGGTATGACGGTCATGCGCGCGATCCGCGAGCACCTGGGCTCCGGGGACGACGCAGACACCGCCATGACCGACTTCGTGCGCGACGTCCAACTGGACAGCGCGTTCGGCGAGATCGACCTGACCAACGTCTTCACCGGCTCCGCGGCCTCGAACGACCGCGTGGACCCGGTGATCGCCGTGCCCGAGCAGGCCGTGGTGGCCTACAACGACCGCCGCGCGGACTCGGCTCCGGCCCTGCGCGCGCACTACGTCGCCGACGGGACGGTCAACCTGGACTACCCCTACGTCACCGTGGCCGAGGACACCGCGCTGCGGTCGGCCGCCACCGACCTCTACGAGGTCGTACGCGGCACCGAGTACCGGGAGCGCCTGCGCGAACTGGGCTTTCGCGACCCCAACGGCGAGGCCGCCCCGCCCCTGGCCGACCGGTCCGGCGTCATCGCCGAGCCGCCGCCCGCCGGGGCCCCCCTGACCGGCGACGCCCTGCTGGCCTCGGTCACCGACTGGAACCGGCTCTCCATGCCGTCCCGGACCCTGGTGCTGGCCGACGCGTCACAGAACATGGACGACGACCTGAACGGCGGCCCCCGGCGCATCGAGGTCGCCAAGCAGGCGGCTCTGATGGGGCTCGGCCTGTTCCCCGACGAGACCGACATGGGCCTGTGGCTGATGTCGGAGGGCTTCGGCGACGACGGGCGCGAGGAGTCGGCGGACCTGCACCCCCTGGGCGCCGCCGACGACGGCGACGTGACCCGGCGCCAGGAGATGGTGCGGGTGGCCCAGGAGCTGGAGGTCGAGGGCGGCGGCTCCCGGCTGTACGACAACATCCTGGCCGCCTACGACGAGGTCCAGGCCAACTACCACGAGGACAAGATCAACAGCGTCATCCTGTTGACCGCCGGACAGGACGAGGGGTCCAGCGACCTCACCCACCAGGAGCTGGTCGCGGCGTTGCAGGACCGGTTCGACCCCCAGCGCCCGGTCACGATGTTCGTCATCGCCTTCGGGCAACAGGCGGACGGCCCGGAGCTGGCGCAGATCGCGCGTGCGACCAGCGGATCGTCGTTCGTGACCGAGGACCCGGACGAGATCGGCGACATCTTCCTGAGCTCGATCTCCCGGCGGCTGTGCGTCCCCGACTGCGACAACTGATGCAGCCGCCCGATCCCGGCTCGGGCCACCAAACAGGACGAAAGCCCCGGACCTGCCCCTTCACCCGAACACGGACGTTCAGTAACGTTCCCCCAGGCAACACACGCTAGGCCAGGCGGCAGGACGCCGGTCGCCGCGCACGGACCACCCGTGACCCCGTCAACGGGTGCCCGTCACCCCCGAACGACCCCATCCCCCTGTACGACACCCGTCCGTACACCACCTCGTGAGGAAAGCTGTGGGACGTCACCGCGGAAAGTACGCAGAAGGACCCTCGGACCGGAGCAGGCGCCGCAAGGGGCGCGGCGGCGCCGTCGCCGCCCTCGCCGCCGCGATGGTCATCGTGGTCGGCCTCGCCGTGGCGGGCGTGTACGCGTTCGGGCGGGGTGACGGGTGCGGTGGCTCCGACATCGACCTGGTCGTCGCTGTCAGCCCGGAGCTGGCCCCCGCCCTGAGCGAGCTCGCCGACGACTTCAACGCCGAGGAGCACACCGTCGACCAGCGGTGTGTGCGCGCCGACGTACGCGAGGCCGACTCGGCCAACGTCGCCTTCCAGATCACCGGCGCCGGCGCCACCACCGGCGACACCGACTCCCACGTGTGGATTCCGGACTCCTCCCTGTGGCCCCGCCTGGTCCAGGGGCAGGCCGGAGACGCCGTGATCACCGAGACCGGCACCTCCGTGACCCGCACCCCCCTGGTCGTGGCCGAGCTGTCCGAGTTCGCCGACGACCAGGACGGCACCACCTGGGCGGACGTGGTCCCCACCACCGCACCCGGCGACGAGGCCGAACGGGTCGTCCGCGTGGTCGACCCGACCCGCAGTTCCAGCGGCCTGGCCACCCTCTATCTGCTCAACGGCGCCCTGGAGGAGGCCAGCCCCGACGCCGACACCTTCAACGCGCACATGACCGCCGCGCTCCAGGCCCTGCACCGGGGCGCCTCCGCCGACGAGGGCTCGGCCTTCCTGGCCCTGAGCGGCGGCAGCTCCGAGGCCCCGCCCGTCATGGTCATGTCCGAACAGGCGGTGTGGCGCTACAACACCGGCCACGCCGACGCCGTGGCCCAGCCCAACTACCTCGACGACGGCACCTACTTCCTCGACTACCCGTACATCGTGCGCAGCGATGACAGCGAGATCACCCGCGCCGCCGAGGAGTTCCGGGCGGCGGTGCGCTCCGACGCGGCCGTGGACCTGTTCCTCGGCGAGGGGTTCCGGGGCCCCGAGGGCGAACTCGACGACGGCGTGCTGACCGCGGACGCCGGCTTCGGCGCGGACGTCCCCACCGAGCTGCCCGCCCCCTCCGACGGCTCCGTCAGAGAGCTCACCCGGTTCTGGAACCAGCTGAAGATGGACTCCCGGGTGCTGACCATCGTCGACGTTTCGGGGTCCATGCTGGCCGAGGTGCCCGGCACCGGGCTGACCCGCATGCAGGTGGCGGGCGCGGCCTCCGCCGAGGGCCTACAGATGTTCTCCGACAGCTCCGAACTGGGCCTGTGGAAGTTCTCCACCAACGTCAACAACGCCCTCCACTACCAGGAGGTCGCCCCGATCCGCGAGCTCCAGGCCACCGGCGACACCGGGGAGGAACACCGGGACGTGCTCGGCGCCGCCCTCCAGAGCATGCAGCCGCTCCCCGAGGGCGACACCGCGCTGTACGAGACCTACCTGGCCGCCTACCAAGAGATGTCACGCACCTACCGCCCCGACCGCACCAACGTGATCCTCATGCTCACGGACGGCGACAACGACAACCCCGGCGGCATGGAACTCGACGAGCTGATGTCCCAGCTCGAATCCATGGCCAGCCCCTCACGGCCCATCCCGATCATCACCATCGCCTTCGGGCCGGACGTCCAGAACCTGGAGCCGCTCCAGCGGATCGCCGCCGCGACCGGCGGCGCGGCGTACATGACCGAGGACCCGACCGAGATCGGCGACATCTTCCTCCAGGCCTTCTCCCTGAGGATCGTCGGAGACGAGGAGGGCGCCGAGGGTGCCGACGGCGCGGAGGACGCGGAGGACGCGGACGAGGGGTAGCGGGGCCGCGGTTCCGGAACAGGAGGTGACATGACCCTGTCCCCCGGCTCCCGACCCTGGACTTCTCCACCCCGGTCGCGTACCACGGGAAGGGTCCGGACACGGGCCCCGGCGCCCCGCCCGGACCGACGGGCCGCAGGGCCGCAGGGCCGGAGGGGGTTCCATGGCGAGAGCGTGGATGGCCGGAGCCGAGAGGATCGCCGGGGCGACCGTGCGGACCGCGCCGGGAGTAGGCGCTCCACGCGCCGTCTGGACGGTGACCGGAACCGACCCGGAGACGTGGTCGGCGCGCGAGGAGGCGCTCCGACTGGTCCGTGAGGGCGGGGCCGCGCACCTGGTGTGGAACCCGCGGACCGGTGCGGTCGCCCAGGCCCTGGCCGCGACCCGCCGGAGCGGCCTCCCCTTGGGTAGCACCCCCTGGTCCGGCCGGGAACTGGACCACGGCGACGAGGGTCGCGTCTGCCTCGTGGTCGCGGTGGTGTCCCCGGAGCACGAGCCGTTCACCGACGGCCCGCTGGCCGGGCTGGAGCCGATCCTGGACTGGCTGGGATCGTGGGGCGTCCCCCGTACATGGCCCGCCGGCCCTCCCGGGCGGGAGCGCGCGCACCGGCCCGGCACGGCGGAGCGTGCCCGCGCGTGGTCCAGGGGAGGCCACTTCGGCCACGACCAGGTGCCGGGCTCCACCTCGACCGCACCGGGACGGGTGGACCCCGAACACCTGCTGGGCTCCCGGCGAGGAGCGTCCACCCACGCCCCACGCCCCTGCGGACACCTTCGGTAACCGCTCGGGCACGCACACGCAACACCAAACGGAGCAAAGGCCCACCACTGTGGAGAATCGGATACCACTGGTTAAGTACAGCTCCAAAACCCCTTAGTCTGTCGCCCATGGGTGGATCTATCGAGCCGGGTTGGTACGCCGACCCGCAGGGCGACGCGCAGACGCTCAGATGGTGGAACGGTGACGAGTGGACGAGGCATACCCGTTCGCTGAGCGAGCTCCAGGGCGGCGCCGACAGCGCCGACGAGGAAGCCACCACCTACCTGGGCCAGGACGGGGACCCCTCCCCCGACGACGAGGAGGGAACGGTCCGGCTGGGGACGACGACTCCGGCTCCGATCAACGACGATCCGAGCACCATGCGCATCGACCCCTCCTGGGCCCGGCGCACCCCCGACCCCGCCCCCCAGACCCCGACCACCCCCTCTGACGAAGAGCCCAGCACCGTCCGGATCAACCCCGCATGGGGCCAGGACGCCTCACCCCGGCAGTCGCCGTCGCACCCCTCCCCCACCCCGGTCGGCGACGAGCCCAGCACCATGCGCATCGACCCCTCCTGGGCCCAGCGGGCCCCCGCCGCGCACACCGCCGACGACGAGCCGACCGCCGACATGGGCGACGTCGGCGCCACGATGCGTGTCAGCCCCTCCGACCTGCCCGGCGCCCAGGACGAACCGCCCACGGTGGACCTCACCGACGACGAGGTGCCCACCGCCAACCTGACCGGCGACGACATCGGTGACACCCCCCGCACCGCGGTCTTCGACCCCACGTCCGTCAGCGAGACCCCCCGCACCGCCGTCTTCGACCCCAACACGATCGGGGACACCCCGAGCACGGCGGTGTTCGACCCCCACACCGTCGGGGACACCCCGAGCACGGCCGTGTTCACCCCCGGCGGGGCGGCCCCGGGCGGTCCGGCCCCCGGCGGAACCGCCGTCTTCGACCCCAACGACCCGATGTTCTCGGGCGGGGGCGGCGACGAGGACGACCGCAAGGGCGGCAAGTTCAAGGGCTTCCTCGGCAACCTGAAGGAGGGCTGGGCCGACCTCTCCGAGGAGCGCAAGGAACAGCGCCGCCACGCCGAGGAGGAGGCCGCCAAGAAACGCGAGGAGGAGCGGGTCCTCCGCGAGGCCGAGGCCAAGAAGCAGGCCGAGGAGGCCCAGCAGCGGGCGGAGGAGGAGCGCAGGCGCGCCGAGGAGGCCGCCCGCAACGCTCCCGTCACTCCCCCCGGCGCGGTACCTCCGGGCGCGGTCCCTCCGGCCGAGGGACCCCAGTCCGCTGGTGTCCCGCCGGTGGGCTGGACCCCGCAGAACCCGGGGCAGCCGCAGGGCGCCGGTCAGTCCCCGGCCCCGGGACAGCCCCAGCCGCCTTCCGGACCCCACCAGGCCCCGGGACAGCCCCAGCCGCCTTCCGGTCCCCAGCCCGGGTTCGGCGGCCCCGCCCAACCCCCGTCCGGCCCGCAGCCGGGCGCCTTCCCCGGTCAGCGTCCACCGACCGGACCGCAGCGCCCGCAGCAGTACGCGCCGAACCAGCCGTCCTCCGGCCCCCAGCCCGGCTTCCCGCCGCACCAGCAGTACGCCCCCGGGGGCTATCCGCCGCCGGGCGTGAACCGGCCCCCGATGCCGCCCCACGGCCTGCCTCCGCAGGGCCCGCCGCCGCAGCGGTTCGGTCCGCCCACCGCGGGCCACGGCCCGCACGGCCCCATGGGGGGCCCGCCCGGGCCCCCGACCGGCGGCCAGTGGGGTCCGCCCCCCGGCGGCCCCAGGGGCGGCGCCCCCTACGGCGGCCCGCCCAACAACCCGTACGGCCCACCGCCCGCCCCGCCCAAGCCGCCCAAGAAGAAGGGCGGCTGCGGTTGCGGCTGCTTCTTCTTCGTGCTGCTCTTCCTCGTCGTCCTGTTCATGGCCTACCTCCAGTTCTGGGACGTGTGGGACTGGATGTACGACATCTTCGGCGTGGGCATGCCCCAGGGCGGGTCCGACCCGTTCGTCTGGGACTAGCGCACCGCGACCGGGGGCGGCGGGTCGACGACCCACCGCCCCCGTCGGCGTCCACAAGCCCTAAGCTGACCGGTATGAATGACAGTTTGGTGTGGATCGACTGCGAGATGACCGGCCTCGACTTCGAGAACGACGCCCTGATCGAGGTGGCCTGTCTGATCACCGACGGCGAGCTGAACATCCTCGACGAGGGTGTGGACGTCGTGATCAAGCCCCCGCAGGAGGCTCTGGACCGGATGGGCGACTTCGTCCGGAACATGCACACCACGTCGGGGCTCCTCGACGAACTCGACAAGGGCGTGACGCTCCAGGAGGCCGAGGACCGCGTCCTGGAGCACATCCGCCAGTACGTGACCGAGCCCCGCAAGGCCCCCCTGTGCGGCAACTCGATCGCCACCGACCGGACCTTCCTCGCCCGGGACATGCGCCGCATCGACGACTTCCTGCACTACCGGATGGTGGACGTCTCCTCCATCAAGGAGCTCCTGCGCCGCTGGTACCCGCGCGTCTACTACGCGAGCCCGGAGAAGAACGGCGGCCACCGCGCCCTCGCCGACATCACCGAGAGCATCCGTGAGCTGCGGTACTTCCGCGCCGCGGCCTTCGTGCCCGAACCCGGACCGAGCTCGGCCACCGCCCGCGCCATCGCGGCGGAGGTCGGGGCGGACGGCACCGGTCTGGTCGCACGTGACGCGGCTCTCCACGACCCGTCCCCGCAAAACTGATCGAAGCACTCCCCGGAGTCCGCTAAGATTTCATACGTACGCAGGGCCGCGAGGCCAGGCGGACGTGGTGGGTGTAGCTCAGCCGGTAGAGCACTTGGTTGTGGTCCAAGAAGTCGCGGGTTCAAGTCCCGTCACTCACCCCAGAGGCTCAAGCCCCTGACCAGCGAGAACATCGCAAGGTCAGGGGCTTTTGCGTTGTCGGGGGTGCACCGGAGGGTGCACGGGACCCGCGACCTAGACCGGTGAGTGCGCACCGCCCATCCCGTCACTCACCGATGTGGCGGGGGTGCACGCCCGTGCACCCCCGAACCGGACCCGCCCCGAAATCGCACAGACCCGCCACATACGGGCATCGGTACATCCGTCGGGCACCCGTCCTGGCCTGCGCAAAGATCTTCGAGGACCTTCGCGGATTCCCTTCGCTTTGGCCCGCACCCAAGCGATGCTCCACCCATGGCAACCATCAACCAGTGCACCCTGGCCGACGGACGCTCCCGCTACTGGGTCAAATGGCGGCTCGGCGGAACCCGTGGCGGAGCGCCCCAGTCCGAGCCCTTCGACACCCGCGCCGACGCCCACACCTTCAAACTCCACGTCGAAGCCGCCGGACACCACTGGCCCGAGAACTGGATCCCCCGCCAGAGCTGGGCCGAAGGCTGGGTCCCCGGCCACGGCTGGATCAACACCTCGCAAGACGACGAGCCCGAGGCCGAACCCGTCATCTTCGCCGACTTCGCCCGCGAGCTCATCGACTCCATGACCGGCATCGAGGAACGCACCCGCGCCGACTACCACCGCGAACTCGAAGTCCATCTGATCCCGCACTTCGGGCAGGTGAACCTGCGGGACGTCACCCAGCTCAAACCCAAGGACGTCCGCGCTCTACGCACCGGCCTCCCCGATCCCAAGGCCTCCTACTGTTTCGTGCCGGGTTCTTTAGAGGCTCTGGTGTGTCCTGCGTTCTTCGGAGTCGGATTTCTGGATTCGGGGACCACGTGACCTCAAGGAGGCATCGTGGGACGTCGTGGATACCCGACCGAGTTCCGGCGCAAGGTCTTGGACTTGGTCCAAGCCGGGCGCAG